>JANYBR010000033.1 GCA_025360685.1 Pseudomonadota bacterium | reverse complement strand
CGAAAGCGACGCGGTGTCGTTCTGGGCGCTGGCGCGCTTTTCAGGCAACCATCTCTACGATCTGCAGAACGATCCGAACGAAGACAATAACCTCGCCGGCGGCGTGCTCGAAAAAGACGTGGCCGCGAAGTTGCGCGATGCGATGAAATCGGTCGAGGCGCCGGAAGAACAGTTTGTGCGGCTGGGACTGGATTGAAGGCCGGCCTCGGCCCTAGCAGCCCTTGTTCGCGAACGCGCGCTCGCAGTCTTCGAGCTGCCGGCAGCGGCAATCGAATTTCGAGGCCAGCAAGGTCTTCATTTTCTGTGCGCTGTCGATGAGTGCATCCAGTTCCTGCCGCTTGCGCCCGGCAAGCGCCTGCCAGCGCACCCGAGGCATTGTGTCGGCGGGGAAGCCCGAGATGAACTTCCTTGTCTCCTCGACCGTAAAGCCTGCAGAGCGAGCGATCTGCACGAGCTTGATGCGGCCAAGGATCGCGGCATCGTAGCGCCGCTGTCTCGACACTCTCGTCGGCGACGGCAACAGCCCGGCTTTCTCGTAGAACCGTAACGTGGATGCGGCGAGTCCGGTTCGCCGGGCCACTTCTCCAATCGACAGTCCGAGCATCGCACACCTCACGGGATCGTCATCGCCGACGGCGTTGACTTGAAGTGAACTTTAACACGTAGCGTCCGTGCCTCGCGACCGGATCACAAAAAATTGGCTCGCGTCATCGAAAGGCAAACTCATGCGCGCAATCACAGCAATTCTCGCCCTGCTCACTTGCACTCTTCCCATTGCGGCGAGCGCCGCCGTACCGGCCTATATCTCGGCCGCGATTGCCGACCCGGCGCGCCCTGCCGATCAGGTCGCCCGAGACGCGCACCGCAAGCCCGCGGAGGTGATCGCGTTCGCCGGCCTCAAACCGGGTAGCCGTGTCGCCGATTTCATGCCGGCCAGCGGCTATTTCACGCGCCTTTTCAGCCGCATCGTTGGGGCCAAGGGGCGCGTTGTCGCCTTCACGCCGGCGGAAGAGTTGAGAAACTGCAGCGCGGAGGAAACCGCGGGAATACGGGCGATGGCGCATAACCCACGCTATCGCAATATCAGCTACGTCATGGGTCCGGTCGAGACCTTCGTTCCGTCCATGCCGCTCGACATGGTCTGGACTTCGCTGAACTACCACGACCTGCACGACAAGTTCATGGGTCCGGCCAATGTCGCGGTGTTCAACCAGGAAGTGTTCGCCGCGCTTAAGCCCGGCGGCGTGTTCCTGGTGATAGATCACGTCGCCGAGGCCGGCTCGGGCTTGCGCGACACCGAACGGCTCCACCGTATCGATCCCGAAGCGATCAAACAGGAAGTGGAGGCGGCCGGATTCGTGCTTGAGGGCGAAAACGATGTGCTTCGCAACTCCGCAGACGATCACACGACCAAGTCTTTCGATCCCATCATTCGCGGACGCACCGATCAGGTGGTGCTGAAGTTTCGCAAACCTTCAAATTCGCGGTGAGTACGAACAGCGTTTAGAACCCCAGCCGCTGCAAGTGCGGTTCGAGCTCTGCCAGAGTCTGCTCCGGCGTGAGGTCCCACTTGCCCTGCAGCCCGTACCACAGCTGGTTGATCAGGTAGCGCACGAAAGTCCAATGCGAACGCGCCTTCAGTGATTGATCCTCGGATGCGAACCGGTAGTCGTTCAGCAACAGATCGACCGCCGGCTCACCGAGACGCCAGAACCATGCGAAATCGATCGCAGGATCCCCAAATGAGGCGTCGGAAAAATCGATGACGCCGGAGATACAACCATCCTGGACCAGAATGTGATCATCGCTAATGTCGTTGTGCGCCAGACGCGGTGGCCCTGGAGAAACCGTCTCGAACTCATCGTGGAACGCATCGAACCGGGCCAGCGTCTGCGCGGACACGACCCGCGCAATCTTGGCGCGCCGCATGCCGCGGTAAAGCGCTGCGAACTGTTCGCCCGACCAGGTGCGCGCAATCGTGCCGTCGGGCTGGGCGATCGTCTCTTGCGGCAACGCGTGAAGCGCAGAGAGAAATGCAGACAGTTCTGAAAGCGCAGTCCGTTGTGCCTGTCGCGACATTGCGTCGAACATGGCGGGGCTCATTTCGCTTCCCACGATCATGCGATAGGCGCCAAGGCTTTTGTCGTTCGCGACGAATTCGTAGTGCGGGATCGGCAGCGGCGACAAAGGTGCGAATTTCGCCAGCAAATTGAGTTCGGCGGCGAACCGGGCCAGATACTCCCCGTTGCGCGGAAAGCGCACGACCCACTCCTGGTCGAGCACGACGACCAGATTGTCGTCGCCATGTGTGATGAGTTCAGCATTCGTGAGGCTCAGCTCGGGGAACGCGGCGCGGATGCGCGCGATCAGGTCCTCGAGCGTCGGCGCCTCAGAGGTCACGGGGCCGGACGAAGTCGATCAGAGCGCCCTGACCCTGCCTGATGTCGCGCCAGCGCGGCACGTCGAAGTCCAGCACCGCAAGAGCGCCAGTCGGAAATTTTTCCTCGATCAAGTCGAAGCGATCGCGCTCCTTGCGCTTGACAGGCTCGCGCGCCAACAGCGTCGCGAGTTGCTCCATCCCCGGATTGTGACCGACGATAAGAAGTGCAGCGACCTTGTCGGGCGCTCCGCGAATGGCCGCGTGCAGTGTTCGCGGTTCGGCCAGGTAGAGCACTTCCTCGAAATCGATCCTGTTCGCGCCGGACAATTCGGCCATCACGAGGTCGGCCGTCTGCACGGTACGTCGCGACGTCGAGGACAGGATCAGGTCCGGAATATACCTCTGCGCTTGCATGTAGCGGCCCATCGCGTGTGCATCATCGCGTCCGCGCGGCAGGAGTTCGCGCTCATGATCCTCGATTTCGGGACCAGCCGGAACCGTCTTTGCGTGACGCAACAAAAGCAGCCGCTTCACGCGACCTGATACTTCGCGCGCGCGCCGCGCTCGATCGCGGCAGCTGTCAGCTTGTCGATGTCCAGCAGATGGCGCAGTGCGTCGAGCACCCGCAGTTCCTCGAGCGCAATACGCCGGTCCGCCAGTGCGACCTCGAGCGCCACCCAATACGCGGTCTCATGCAGCACGTCAGGCAGTGCTTCCTTGATCAGCCCCATCACCGCGTCGGCGCCGTCCGGCTCCTGCAGGATCTGGGCGCATTCCTGGCAGATTGCCAGCAGTCGGTTATGGTCAAAACCCTTGAACGACGGCAGGGCTTTTGTCAGCTCGCCGATGATCCGCAGTTCGGACTCGCTCATCGAGCCGTCGGCCGCCGAAATGATGACCATGACGTATATAAGTGCGGTGTGGTGGCTGATGGTGTTCATTTTTGTCATGGCTGCCTCGATGCGGCGCGACCTTAAGAAACTTGACCCCACGGGGCAAGGCGAGACAATGCTTCGAGGCGCGTCCCGCAACAGCGGGTCGCGCACCTCAGCATGACGAATAGACGTCATCCTGAGGCGCGAGCGGAGCGAGCCTCGAAGGATGGCGACAAACAAAAAACCGGGGAAATGGCGCAGCCGCACGCTTGCCGTGCGTGCGGGCACCATGCGTTCGGAGTTCCAGGAAACCTCCGAGGCGCTGTTCCTGACGTCCGGTTACGCCTACGAAGCGGCCGAGGAAGCCGAGGCGCGCTTCGCCGGCGAAGCCAGCGGCTATCAGTACAGCCGTTTCGGAAATCCCACGGTCACCATGTTCGAACAACGGATGGCGGCGCTGGAGGGCGCTCCGGTGGCGCGCGCGACCGCAACCGGCATGGCCGCGGTGACGGCGAGTCTGCTCTGCGCATTGCGAACCGGCGATCACGTGGTTGCGGCGAAGGCCATGTTCGGATCGTGCCGCCATGTCATCGAAGAGATCCTTCCGCGCTTCGGCATTACGACCACGCTCGTCGATGGCGGCGACGTCGATCAGTGGCAGGCAGCAATGCGGCCGCAGACGAAGCTTCTGTTCCTCGAAACTCCGTCCAACCCGACCCTGGCAATCGTCGATCTCAAAGCGGTGTCGAAAATCGCGCAGAAGGCCGGCGCACGATTGATCGTGGACAATGCCTTCGCCACCCCGGCGCTCCAGCGCCCCTTCGAGTTCGGCGCCGATATCGTGGTGCACTCCTCGACCAAATATATCGACGGCCAGGGCCGCGCCCTTGGCGGAATGATCCTGTGCAAAGAGGATTTCCTCAAGAATCATCTGCAGAGCTTCGTTCGCAATACGGGTCCGGCAATCAGTCCGTTCAACGCCTGGCTGCATTTGAAGAGCCTGGAGACTCTCGACCTGCGCATGCGCGCGCATTGCGAGGCGGCGTCGGCCGTCGCCGATTTCCTGGCCAAGCAGGGCAAGGTGACGCGCGTTCTGTATCCTTTCCGGCCCGATCATCCGCAGCACAACCTTGCCCGCGCCCAGATGGAAGGCGGCGGCGGCGTGGTCGCGTTCGAGGTCGGCGGCGGCAAGAGATCGGCCTTCAGGGTCGCAAATGCTCTGAAAATCATAGATATCTCGAACAATCTGGGAGATGCCAAAAGCCTCATCACCCATCCCGAAACGACGACCCACCAGAAGCTCACGGCGGCGGCACGCGCCGAGCTTGGTGTCACGTCCGGACTGCTGCGCCTGTCCGTGGGTCTGGAAGATCCCGCCGATCTTTGCGAAGACCTCGAACAGGCGTTGGCGGCCGCATGAGCGAGCACCACGCAGCGGTGCGTTGGAAGCGAACCAGCGCCTGTTCGAGGTCTTCGCAAAGATCGGCGGGATCTTCCAGACCCACGGACAGGCGCAGCAGTCCGGACGTGACACCAAGCTCGGCGC
>JANYBR010000528.1 GCA_025360685.1 Pseudomonadota bacterium | reverse complement strand
GCCGAACCGCTTCCTTAAGAACAGGGAGTAACACATTGCGTTGCTGGGCTTCTTCGGCTTCATCGCGCACGAAGTCCGAGCGAATTGAATATTGGGACCAGACGACTACGGCCGCCCGGCAGGCTTGCAGTTCCGCGTCGATTGTCTCGCGATAGCGTTTGCCGACGAGCAGATCCCAATCCCACCACACGCTGAACCCAGCAGACTGTAACCGGTTGGCAAGTTGCTCCACCCACTGGCGGTCTTCGCGGGCGTACGAGATAAAGACGTCAGCCATTAAGCCCCTCTTGGCGCGTGACTTTATGGGAAAGACAGGGCGGCGCAAACACCCGCGTGGACGGTTCCGGCTTTTGTCGGCATCGTGCCCGCCTCAGGCCGCTGGAGGTACGAATGGCGTTCATGGACATCCTCTACTCGGTGAACGGTCCCGTCGCGACCATTACCCTCAACCGGCCAAACTATCGGAACGCCCAAAGCTATCGAATGCTCGACGAGATCGACGAAGCATTTACCCTGGCCGGCAAGGACAAGGACGTTCGGGTTCTGGTGATCCGCGGAAGTGGTGGAACGTTTTCGTCCGGACACGATTTGGGAACGCCGGATGCGCTCGAATACCGTCGCGCGCTCGGCGCTGAAGCGGGCACCATCCAGGCCTACGACCAGTTCAAGAAGTACAATCTCGACCTGCTCATTCGCTGGCGTAATTTTCCCAAGCCCACGATCGCCATGGTCGAAGGCTATTGCATCTATGCCGGCTGGATGCTGGCCGCGTGTTGCGACATCGTGTTCGCCGCGGCCAATGCAGAATTTCTCGCGGGTTTTGTGGAGTACATGTCCATTCCGTGGGACATCGGGGTGAAGCGGGCGAAGGAGCTTTGCTTTGAAAGTCGCTTCATCAAGGCACAGGAAGCGCACGACTTTGGCTTCGTCAATCGTGTGGTCGCGCCAGCAGATCTTGAAAAGCAAACGTACGGCTTTGCGCATCGCGTCGCGGAAAATAGTCCCGAGGCGCTGCGTTTTGCCAAAATTCAAATGAACAAGGCACAGGATGCACAAGGATTCACGAACGCGCTGCAAGACTCGCTCGGCGACTACCAGGCGATGATGTATCTCATGGGCTCGGAGCAGATGCGCGTCGGCGGTCAACGCCGGCTGCTGACCGTTGACCTCGCCGTCAAGGGTCGCAAGGGCGAGCGGTATGGCCAAAAGTAGAATCGATCCGGTCTACACTCGCAGTGGATTCGCCGCGCATGCTGATTGTTCGAGCCATATAGCGGCTTTGACTGCGTATACCGGCGGCCGCTGACCGAGCGTTTTGTTTCTGTTACGGTCCAGAAAAAGCACAGCGTCTCGGGGAGAACAGTTTTGACGACAGACAGTACCGCCGCGCAGTCGCGCGCGACGATTGGTGGCCGTTCGCGCCGCTATATCCTCGTGATGCTGACGCTGGTCTATGTGATCAATTATCTCGACCGCAACATCCTCAACATCCTGCTGCCTGCCATCAAGGCGGAGTTCCATCTCAAGGATGCGGCGCTCGGCCTGCTTTCGGGAACGAGCTTCGCCATTCTCTATGCAACACTGGGCGTGCCGCTTGCATGGCTCGCCGACCGGGTGAACCGGCGCAACGTCATCGCATTCTCCATGGTTCTGTTCAGCGCCATGACCGTGGTTTCGGGTTACGCTGCAACATTTATGCAGTTGGTGGGCGCAAGGGTGGGTACCGGCATCGGCGAAGCGGGCACATCGCCATCGGTCAATTCAATCATCTCCGACCTCTACGAACCAAAGGAGCGCGCAGGCGCGCTATCCTTCTACGCGGCCGGACTTAATGTCGGGCTTTTGCTTGCGTTCTTTGGCGGCGGCTACATCGAGCAAGCGTTTGGTTGGCGGAACGCATTTCTCGCAGCGGGCATCCCTGGTCTCATCGTAGCGCTTCTTTTTCTATTCACCGTTCCGGAACCAAGGCGCGGACACATCGAAAAATTGCAGGACGCAGGCAGCGCTCCGCACCTACCCGAGACGATCCGCTATTTGTGGTCGCTGCGTTCGTTCCGTTTCATCGCATTCGGCACCGCAATGAGTTCGTTCGGCGGCTATGCTGGAACTTCCTTCATCCCCGCATTCCTGTCGCGCACGCATCACATGAGCTCGGCGCAGATCGGTGTGACGCTCGCGGTGCTGTTCGGAGTCGTCGGAGGTATCGGAACCTACTCTTCGGGCGTGATAGCCGATTGGCTGGGAAAGCACGACGTCAGATGGAACATGAATGTCGTCGCGCTGTTCATCCTGCTCTCGATTCCGTTCTATCCGTTCTACTTCCTGGCATCGAGCCTCACGGTCGTTCTGGCGTGCGCGATCATTCCGACGATGAACGGCGCAGCATACCTGGCGCCGTCCTACGCGATGGTGCAAAGTCTTGTGCCATTGCGTATGCGGGCGCAGGCCGCTGCTATACTGCTCTTCATTTTGAACATCATCGGTTTCGGACTTGGCCCGGTTACCGTCGGCGCCATCAGTGACGCGTTGACACCATCGCTCGGAACCGATGCGCTGCGCTGGGCTCTGCTGTCGACCGTTGTGACTTGGCTCATTTCGGCCTGGTGTTACTGGATGGCCGGTCGAACTTTGAAATCCGATCTGGCCAAAGGCACTGGGCCGAAGGCGTCTCTGGTTGACGTCGCCGCCTGAGCAGTTCTGCTAAAGTCCCAACGGCAATTTGGCGAGGGCATCGTGGACGACAGCGTAATCGGCGGCCTGACCAACCGGCATCGCCACTACATTCTCTTCATGGTGACGTTGGTTTTCGTGGTCAACTATCTCGACCGCCAGGTCCTCGCCATTCTCCTGCCGCTCATCAAGGCCGAGTTTCGCCTGAGCGACACCGCGCTCGGGCTGCTCGCAGGACCGGCATTCGCCGTGATCTACGCGACCTTGGGAATACCGCTTGCCTTCCTGGCGGACCGGATGAACCGCCGAAACATCATCGCAGCCTCGCTCGCCGTATTCAGTCTGATGACGGTGTTCTGCAACTACGCCTCGAGTTTCACCCAACTTCTCCTCGCACGCTTCGGCACGGGCATCGGCGAGGCGGGCACCGGACCATCGATCAATTCGATAATCGCCGACCTCTATCCGCCGAAGGAACGCGCCACCGCCCTTTCAATCTATTCGGCGGGGCTCAATGTCGGCTTGCTCATCGCCTTCTTCGGTGGCGGCTGGGTCGCACAGCGCTATGGTTGGCGCGCCGCATTTCTCGCATCCGGACTCCCCGGCCTGCTGCTCGTTGTGCTGTTCATGCTCACGGTCGAGGAGCCCCGGCGCGGACATAGCGATGGTCTCAAAGACCAGACGGCCGCTCCCGGATTGCTGACCACGGCAAAGTTTCTGTGGTCGCAACGTTCGTTTCGCTTCATTGCACTTGGTACGTCGATGAGCGCTTTCGGCGGCTATGCCGGCATCGCGTTCGTGCCGTCGTTCTTGGCGCGTTCGCATGGCATGACACCGGCACAGATCGGACTGTTGCTGGCGGTCACCACCGGCATATTCGGTTTTCTGGGCACTGCACTGTCCGGCGTGGTCGCCGACCGCATCGGCCAGAAGGATCTCGGCCGCACCATGCTTGTGCCCGTGATCGCCACTCTCATCGCTGCGCCATTCGCACCGGTGTTTTACTTGTCGACAAGTCTCAGCTGGACGATCTTTGCGCTGGCGTTTCCATCGCTGCTGGGCGCGTCGTACCTCGGCCCTGCCTACTCGGCGACCCAAGGCTTGGTACCCTTGCGGATGCGCGCCACAGCGGCGGCGATTCTGTTGTTCATCCTGAACATGATCGGACTGGGATTAGGCCCTCAAACCGTTGGGATTCTCAGCGACCTGTTGCGTCCATCTCTGGGGGCGGACTCGCTGCGCTGGGCGCTTCTGTCGACGTTGATCACCGGCTTGGCTGGCGCGTATTGCTACTGGCAGGCTGGCCGGACCCTGCAAAAGGACATGGTTCGCGTGCTCGGTACCTGACACGGTAACAGTCCGTGAGAACGACAAAACCCGGCGCTCAACTCGCGAATCGGCCCCGGAAATCAACGTATTCACGGTTACCAATTGTTGAAGAGAGACGGGACAGGTCCCGGGCATTTGAGTTAGTCTTGCTTCGAGAGACTCTCGGGGGCTCATGCCGACTCTGCGTAAATTGAGCGTACTCTACCTGCTGTGCGCCACCTGGTTCACGGTTGCGATTGCGTTCGACCGGGACCCGCCCCTCGAACGTGCAAGTCGTAGTGCAGTTGGCGTGATCTTGAAGGCTCTAAATGGTCATGTAGTTCACCCCGGAGCCCAACTCGCGCGCGCTGGCACGGATCGCCTGATCGCCTCGCTATATCCGCCTCGACGAGTTCAAACGAGGATCACCCGAGCGACGCCTGCGCCCAACATGCCAGCGCCGCTTCGCCGTCAGGCGAGCGTGGTCATTCCAGCAACAAGGCCCCTGGCTCCGCGCAGTCCACATCTCGCCGCGCCATCGCTACCATCGGCAGCAGTGCCTGAAATTCACATCGCCCCGAGTGCTCCGCCGCCGAAAATCGCTCGCACTTTGCCGCGAAGTGAAGTGAAGCCAAAGATTGCTCTGCTCCTGCCGCCGCCGGCGGTGTCCGCGCCGACTGCTGCAGTGCGCAATAGTCTTGCGCCAACAGAATTGGTACGCGTCACGCTGCGGCTCAAGGAAAATCTCACGCATGAGATGCTCCAAAATTTCAAACTCTTCCTGTACGTGAGCAAGGCTGATAGGGGGCCGTGGGCGCAGCGCCTCTACGTGTTCCGCAAGGATGCTAGCGACAACCTCACTATGCTTTACAACTGGCCCGCCTCGACCGGCCGGGAGAAGTTCGAGATTGCGCCGAACGGCACACGACAGCACACGATCACGCCCGCCGGCTACTACGAACTTGATCCGTCGCGGATGTATCAGACGCATTATTCCGGCGAGTGGCGTGAGCCAATGCCTTACGCGATGTTCTTCAACTGGGAAAATCACGGCTACCAAACAGGACTTGCAATTCACGGTGCGGCTGGTTTTGAAGTGGCGCAGCTGGGAACACGCGCCAGCGCTGGCTGCGTTCGCATCGGGCCGGAGAACGCGCAACTACTCTTTGGCCTGATACGTGCGGAGTATAAGGGCCTCGCGCCGCGGTTCGCATTCGACCAGCGGACCGCGACGATGAGCAATGACGGCGTGCTGATGCACGATCGCGCCGGCAATCTGAACATGGCCGAGGGCTACAAGGTTCTTGTATTTGTCGAGAATTACGGCGGCGAGAATGTCGTAGCGTCTCTGTTCTAGGTGCGACGCAGTTCGTAAAGCGCAATCGCGGCTGCATTCGACACATTCAAACTTTCTATTGCGGCAGCGATCGGCACAAAGGCTGAAGTATCGCAACGTTCGCGTACCAGCCTCCGGATACCTGCGCCCTCGGAGCCGAGCACGAGGGCGATGTCGCCGCTACCGGCAACGTCCTTCAGGGGACTCTCGCCATCACCGGCCAGTGCGACACGCCAGAAGTCCATCTTGCCGAGATCCTCCAGCGTGCGTGCGATGTTGACCACATGGATCATCGGCACGATATCGAGTGCGCCTGATGCGGCTTTGGCCAGCACGCCGGACTCGGGCGGCGAGTGCCGGTCTTGAACAACGATCGCTGTTACGTCGAACGCGGCAGCAGTGCGCAGGATCGCGCCCGCATTGTGCGGATCTGTAATTTGGTCCAGCACCAGCACGATGCGACGCCTGTCGCTCTTCTGTTCAAGAACTGCATCGAGTTCGAGACGCGGCAACGGTTCGCACAGGATCGCCACACCTTGATGCACCGCGCCGTCGGGCAGGATTCGCGACACGCCATGCATGTCGGAGACTTCCTGTTTCACGCGCGCCAGCAGCTTGGCTCCGACTTCCTCCGCGGCACGGGGCGTCAGCACGGCACGGCGCACGAAGCGTTTCGGATTGGACAGAGCGCTGCGCACCGCGTGCAGGCCATAGAGCCACAAGCCGCTTTCCGGCTTGGCCTGGGGCGGTTTGTGGAAAAACTTCCTGTCGAGTGCTCGGTCCGGCTTTCGCTCGGGCCGGTGGGCCGGCTTGCGGTCGGGGCGTTTCATGGGCGGGCTTATAGTGAAAAGCGCGCCCACGGCAATGTGCTGCTTTATCCCCGGTTCTCATGAATTTCCGCCGGTTTGTGGGCGAACCGCTTGCAACCCCCCGACGGGAAAGGATAGCCTTCCAGATATAGCAGCTGTCGCGGGGCCAGATTTTGGCCTTTTGCGCGGTAATAATCTATTGACACCCTTCCACAATTGACCAATAACCCGCGGTCCGCAGCCAACCCTCCGAAAGGCGCTTAATCACGTTCGTTCCGACCGGATCGAACGCGCTCCCGTGCCGACCGGTGACTGGTGCGTAATTACTTGTCCCAGTTAAGAATTTCAGGACCGGAGGGGTGCCCGAGTGGCTAAAGGGGACGGACTGTAAATCCGTTGGCTACGCCTACGTTGGTTCGAATCCAACCCCCTCCACCAGTCTTCGCTGCGGTCCGTGGCGGCAGCGTGGGGACGGGAAGGCTGCCACGGCAAAGTCCGAACGGCGAAGACGGGCGGAACGAAGGATCGCGCAGCTACGCCTTGGCATGCCAGCCCGGGAATGCTGCCAAGAGAAGGAAGTCGAATAAGGCGGGTGTAGCTCAATGGTAGAGCAACAGCCTTCCAAGCTGATGACGAGGGTTCGATTCCCTTCACCCGCTCCATCCTTCGCTGCTGCGCAGCTACGGATGGCAGGCCATTCGAAACTTGGTCTGACAAAAACAGTTTGAGTTCCGCCCAGGCGGACATTGAAGAACGAAGGATGAGAGACGATGGCGAAGG
>JANYBR010000523.1 GCA_025360685.1 Pseudomonadota bacterium | reverse complement strand
ACGGCGGACGTCTATCCGCTGGGCGGTGATCGCACGACGGCGGGACGGACAGAGGAGATCCTCGGCCGTTGGCTCAAGAGCAAGCGTGCGAACTTCGTACTTGCAACGAAATGCGTGGGTCAGATGGGTCCCAAGCCTTGGGATCAGGGCATGTCGCGCAAGCACATCCTCGATGCGATCGATGCGTCGCTAAAAAGGCTGCAGACGGACTATGTCGACATTTATCAACTGCACGGTTTCGACCCGACCACACCAATCGACGAGGCGCTGGAGGCGCTCGACACCGTCGTGAAATCCGGCAAGGCGCGTTATGTCGGCGTTTCGAACTGGATGGCGCATCGTGTGGCGCGCGCGCTTGGCCGCAGCGAAGTGAAGAACCTGGTGCGCATCGATTCCGTACAACCTCGCTACAATCTGCTCTTTCGTAGCTTCGAGCGCGATCTGCTTCCGCTCTGCCAGGAAGAAGGTGTCGCGGTCATTTCCTACAATCCGCTCGCTGGCGGGCTCCTCACCGGCAAGCACAATCGAGACGCGCCGCCCGAGCAAGGGACGCGCTTTACTGTCGGCCGCGCTGGAGCGATGTATCAAGCGCGTTATTGGCACGAGCGCGAGTTCAACACGATCGAAGACCTGCGCAGGGTCGCCGGTGAGTCGGACATGAGCCTCACCACGCTCGCCGTTCGCTGGGTGATTTCGAACAACGCGATCACCGCACCCATCATCGGCGCCAGCCGCCCCGAACAGCTCACCGACAGTCTGGTGGCGGGTGAAGGCGGTCCGCTTGCCGATGGCCTCAAGGCAAAGCTCGACGAAATCACTGCAGCCTGGCGCGCGGTCGACGCGGAGCGATAGAAACTCGTTCGTTGGCTAAGCCCCCAGCCACGGCACCGGGGGCACGTTCGCCGCATCGGCGACCGTGAACTTCTCCAACGAGGCATAGAGGTGCCAGCAGACGAGCACTCGGCACCTAATGCAGCACTGCTTGAGCACACGAGCTAACCGGTCTGCCGGGGCCAACACCACCAAACGGGAATGTTCGCTTTGGTGATAGTCTCAACCGGTCGATGCAGCGCATGCATCTAATCTCTCCGCCGGACATTTGAACCGCGAAGTCTTACGTGGTGGTTCGTTGAGCTGACGAGCCACTTTATTCGCGTGGGCCGGGGAGTAGCCGACGAGTCGGTTCCCCGGGGAAAGTGCTGTCTGAGCAGGCAGTTGGCATTCTCGTTGGAGGCGCGCGGGCAGCGATCCGACGACTCCGTCGCTTTTCCCGAGGTGAAACCCCAACGATATCAGTGACCCATTGAGACACACTCCATCGTCTCTTCCGAGGACAAAGTGTTGCGTCGATCCCTTGAGACCACCGAGAAAGCGGACGCTGGCCGAGCACAGCAGCGCCTAGCGGCTAGGCCGCGGCAGCGAGTCCGTCACGACCCAGGCGGCGCCGATCAGAGCGAGATTCTAGGCGTTCTCGCTCCAGTTCACATGACTCGAAGGATCGGCCAGAAGCATCGGCAGATGCACCAGTGGAGTGAAGGATGCGAACATGGCGGTGAGCAGGATCGCGGCAAGGCGGGCATGCACGCCCGTCAGGATTGCAATGCCCGCCGCGATGTGGCCAATCCCTGTCGCATAGGCCCAGAACTCTTGCGCAGGCGGCAGCCATCTGGGGACCAATGGCGCGGTGAGGTTCATATAGAAAAAATGCGCTCCGCCGAAGAACAGCGCACAAGCCCCGAACACAAGCTGGCCCAGGCGCGTAAGGCGTGCGGCCAAGGCCTCATCGATCTTGGCCGCGCGGGCGTAGACGATAAGCCCGCCTGCCGCGATTGCGAGCTGCTCGGCACCGCCGCTGTAGGCGCCGAACTCAGCGCAATGAGCGAGCACCACGCGGCCGTTCATCACAATGACAACAATAATCGCGTAATAGACGGTAAGCGCCGCGGCGCCCCAGGCCGTGGTCCGACGCCACTCGACAGCCGCGCCCGCGACGAGCATGAACGCTGCGGCGGCGTAGGCTAGCGCGACGCGGTCGGGAAAATACCTGGGCACCGGCTGCCCCGGATCGAAGCTCCCCCACGCCAGACAGACCATGGCCAACGTTATCACGCCCAGGCCGTAAACGCGCCAACCGAAGACAATCGTCCTTTGTTCCGCGCTCATGACTTTTCCACCTTCAAGTCGCAACGCGCGGCCAGAACGCTGACTGGTCCGAACAACACCAAGGGCGAATGTCCGCATTGGGTTGTAGTCAGAGATCTCACTTGGGCCACTCGGCGCTCGCTGCAAGCAGCCTTTAGCAGCGAGCCGATCATGGAGCTTTCTGCAGCGTGATCGAGGCTATCCGGTGCCGGGAATAGCCGCTACGCCGGCTGCGGGTTGAGTCAATGTACAAGTGCATTCCTCACGGCGCCAAAGTAAGCGTCCTGAGCGATCCAATACTTGTCCTCATCGGCTACTGGCCATGCGCTGTTCGTGACGATGACTAGATCGCTCTTCGGGTCGAGAAAAATCGACTGTCCGAAAATGCCTTCTGCCTCATAAGTGCCGCCAGGATGGATCCACCAGAAATAGCCATAACCCAGATCACCTTCGCCTGTTTTTACTTGTTGTGAGGACGCTGCGCGCGTCCAACCGGATGGCAGAACCTCTTTGCCATCCACGACACCGTCGTGCATGAAGAACAGGCCAAACCGCGCATAGTCGCGCAAGGTCATCGAAATACAGCAGCCGCCTAGCTCTTCGCCAGCCTGATCCAACATCCAAACGGCGTCTTGTTCGGTTCCGATCTTTGACCAAATTTTTTCGGACAGATAGTCCGCCAGGTGTTTCTTGGTTGCGCGAGCGACAAGGATGCCGGCGAGATTTGTTTCGCCTGTGTCGTAATGAAAGACGGTGCCGGGCTTGTGAGCGCGCGGCAGCTTGGCCATATATGCTTCAATCGGGTCGATGCCGTCCGCGCGTTTGGACCCACCGGCGTACAGCGAGACGTCAGATTTTGGATCAGTGTAGTCCTCGTTCCATTTCACGCCAGAACGCATGGTGATGAGATCGCCGACTGTCACGCCATCATAGGCCGTGTGCTGCAATTCTGGGAGATATGCGGTAACCTGAGCATTCAGCCCTGAGATATATCCGTCCTTGATCGCCGCGCCGATTAGTGTGGAGGTGACAGACTTACCGACGGAGAAACTGGTCCAGCGGTCTGTTTCGATGCGTCCCAATCCATAACGCTCCAAGATTATCCGGCTGTCTTTAACGATCAAAAGTCCCGAGACGTTCGTCGCACTCATGAATCTCGCGGTATCGAACTTCCTGCCGTTCCAAGAATAGGACACGTCGAAGGACTTTTCGTCACGCAAGAGCGCGCTGATGGTTTGGCCTCGAGCAACTGTCCGCGTCGGAAAAATCCTCTCTATGGAACGATAACCGATTGCCTGTTCCGCAGGATTCCAAAACAGAAACGCAGCCGGTGACGGAAGGTTCTCCTGCGCTGCTGCCAGGCCAAGAGACGCTGCCGCGATGAGCGCGCTGATCCTGATAAACCGCATGTCCCCGCCTCAAGAAATTGACAGGTTAGTATAGGCGGGAGTTTCAGGAAGGAGGAAGCCCGTGACCGTCGCAGGAAACAGTACGACTCGCTTGATCTTGACGTTCGAGTTCGCCGCAGACAATGGCCTGTTTCGCTCGGCGCGGACGTGTCGGACACAGGCCGGTTGGGGTCGCCGTGGAAAGCGGACTTTCATCGACTTGGTTCCGAAACAGGTTCTACTGAGACTTCCGTACCGGGACTGGGCCCGATCGACCGCAATGACTGCTTGTCGCTTTGCGCAAGAACGGCGCAGACTAGGAGGCTCTTAAAGGCCCGGAACCGACACTGGTATGTCAAACATCAGCGACTCTTTTGATCTTCGAGTGGCGTGGCGTCGTCATGTGCCGGCTATCGAGCGCGATGCTGAACTATTCTGGAGCGAACAGAAAGTCCTGGGTCCTGAGACGAGCGTTGCAGACCGGTTGAGAGAACTCTGTATCGTAGCCTATCAGCACGGCCAGATCGCAGCGGTTTCAACAGCCGGCTTGCGCCAGATCAACTTTCTCGGCGCTCGTGTCGCAATGTTTCGATGCACCATCGCAAAGGAGTTTCGCGGACGTCGGCTGTCTTACGAATTGATGACCCGTGCGCGACAGGAGATTGAAGCGTGGTCGGCAGCCAACCTCGACGAGAAGGTCATGGCCATGGCGACGATTGCGCAAACGAAAGATGCTCATCTGGGCGACGGGCCAGGCGTCTTCAAAGGCTCAGGCCTGACCTTCGTCGGCTGGACTGCCAACGGAGAACGCATGCGCGTGGCGTGGTTCGAGCACGCTCGAATACCTAGATTTCCTCCTGGGAAGGAGCACCCGCTTTGATGGTGTCAATGTCACTTTTGGGACGAAGGCCATCTTTTGTGCATTGTCGAGCCAGTGTCGCTTTGGGGAGAGACCTCTACCGGTCGATGCAACGCATGCATCTAATCTCTTGCTGGTTTTTTGATCCGCGAAGTCTTGCGCGGCGGTTCGTTGAGCTGACGAGCCACTTCGTTCAGACTTGCCTGCGAGTAACCCGACGGGTCGCTTACCCCGGGAAAGTACTGTCTGAGCGGACAGTTGGCATTCTCGTTGGAACCGCGCGGTCAGCGATCCGAGAACCCCGTCTTCTCTGCTGAGGTGAAACCGAAACGATATCAGTGGCCCCATCGAGACACACTCCATCGTCTCTTCCTAGGACAAAGTGTTGCATCGATCCTCTGAGACCACCAAGGAAAGCGGGGCATCGAAGTTGGCTCCTTCCCTCGCCTCGCGCTCCGTAGTGACCGCTAGTCGTTCCGCCAGGCAGAGCATATAATTTAGGTGCGCCGTGAAACGTGGGGGGGGTGACCAATGGTGCGCTGGACGATCGTCATGGGTGCCGCCGTATTTGGCGGAGCGGCGACATATTTTCTAGCTCGCACATACTTTGGCTTTATGCCGACGGATGCGGCTTTCTGTGCAGCAGTAGTTACTCTGGGTGTAGGAGTGATCGCTCATATGAACACGCCGCAGTCAGAGGATTTCGAGGACAGCATCGAGTAGAACTTCGCGCCAAACCCTGCTGAATTGAAGTACCACAGTTTGGCAGCCACGTTGTTAGGTACAGGTGATGAACCGCGATCTCCTCTTCGGGTCGATACCCCTCGCTTGTGTTCTCTTGAAAGATCATTCGTGGCGAAATAGCGTTCACGTATCAAGTTGGGCTTTAGAATGTCACGAGCAGACTGGCAACTGAGACTTTTTCGCGTCGGATTGTTGGCCTGTGCTGTTCTGGCAATTGTCGTTGTCACCCAGTTCAGTATCATTGACTCCGTTGTCGCCGTTTGGAATGGCAGCCCAACCGCCGACGCAACGGCCGCCGCTGTCGACGCCGCGTCGGAAGCAAAGTCCGTCTGTCTGTCTGCCGAGACGCGCACGCCGAAGACTGAATATCCCTCGCACTGTTATCGCGCTGACGCGGCGTACCGCGGCATGCCCGGCGATCAGGCGCTCGCGAATGTGAAGAGCTTTCTGGTTACCCTAACAGCGTTGTTTGCCCTGTTGCTTGCTGTCGTATCGCTCGGGCTTCGGATGGCGCGAGAAAGCCGCGCCCAACCACTGGACTGATTGAAGCAGTCTCGACGCAGTTGTACCGGGTATGAAAATGCCTCAGGCGCTTTTTGCGGCCAACTTGTCAAGAGCGGCGGAACTCTCGAGCCAATTGTGGATGACATCAGATGTTTGGACACTCACCGAAATTAATTCCGTGACCAGAGTGCCGACGGCCGCATCATCGTGGCACGCCTTGTTCAATTGCGGCGCCAATGACCGTCATACAAGGCATTGTCTGACCTCGGATCAGCGCATGGCGCTGTCGTGCCAAAGCCTCTTGATGGATGCGAGCTTCGGATCTGTGATGGTGGGCAAAGCAATCGTTTGATTGAAATGCAGCCCAATCGACCCTTTCTCGAGGACTGAAATGGTTCCGAAGGGTGCGTCATAGTCGCCCAATTTAATCATAACGCGTTCCGTCGCATTGATCTCAAGGCATCAGGTCGGGGTTTCCAAAAGCGCCAGCAGTCCGCGCAATAAATCCTGCGGACGTGGCGGACACCCGCGAATGTAAAGATTGACCGGCAAGACTTCGGCAACGCCACCAGATACGGCGTAGCTGCCCGCAAAGAGTCCGCCGTCGATCGCGCAGTCACCGACAGCAACGACCCATTTTGGTGACGGGGTTGCGGAATAGGTTCTTTCCAGAGCTTGACACATATTCTTGGTCACGGGTCCTGTGACGAAAAGTACGTCGGCATGCCGTGGCGACGCGACAAATTTGAGTCCAAAGCGCTCAAGATCGTAAAATGCGTTGTTCAGAGCGTGAATTTCCAGCTCGCAGCCATTGCATGAGCCGGCGTCCACTTCACGGATCGAGAGGCTCCGACCGAGACGGCGTCGACTCGCGACGTCAAGTTTCGATGCGAGATCGGCTATCTCTGCGTCGTCGACCTTGGTCAGGATTTCGGTGAGTGGAGCCCGGATCAGACTCTGAAGTAGTAGTTTGCGCATTGTGATCGCCTACAGGTCGTGACCGGAATAGGAGCAGTTGAACGATTTGTTGCAGAGCGGGAAGTCCGCCACGATATTTCCCTCGATGACCGCTTCCAGGAGCGGCCACTGAAACCAGGAGGGATCGCGTAAATGGCAGCGCTCGATCGTTCCGTCTTCAGCCAAACGAACTGAGACCAGGATATCTCCACGAAACCCTTCCACGATCGCAAGGCCTTCACCTGAAGCATTTGGCAGCTGCGAACGGATGGGCCCGGCTGGCATCTGGGCTAGTATCTGCTCGATCAGAGACACACTCTGTTGCACTTCGCGAATGCGGATCCACACGCGGGCATTCACATCCCCTTCGCTGAGGACGGGGACTTCAAATGACAGCTGATCGTAGGGCGGATAGGCGAACGCCTTTCGGGCGTCGAAGTTGCGTCCAGAGGCCCGGCCGACGAATCCCCCGGCCCCAAATTGCCGCGCCAATTCAGGCTTGAGGATGCCTGTCGAGACAGTCCGGTCCTGTAGAGAGGCCGTGTTATCGTAGAGTTCGATGAGCGCCGGAAACTGTCGACCGATTTCGGCCAACAGCGCACGCAACATCCCGACCCTTGTCGCATCGACATCCGACGAAACTCCACCGGGAACTATGCAGTCACGCATGAGACGGTGTCCGAAGCAAAAGTCCGCCGCCCGAAGAACCCGCTCGCGGAGAACGGAGCAATGCGCGTGCATCAATGAAAATGACGCATCATTGCAGATCGCTCCAATATCACCGAAGTGATTCGCCAAACGTTCGAGTTCGGCCATGAGCGCGCGCAACCAATGCGCGCGCACCGGCACGTCCACTGCGTTCGCCGCCTCTGTCGCGCGTGCAAAAGCAGCTGCGTAGGCGACGGTGCTGTCACCCGATACGCGGCCTGCGAGTTTGGCTCCGCGTTCAAGACTTGACCCGCGCATGAGGGACTCGGTGCCCTTGTGGGCGTACCCGAGCCGCGCCTCCAATCGAACGATAGTTTCGCCGTTGGCATGAAAGCGGAAGTGACCTGGCTCGATGATGCCTGCGTGAATGGGCCCCACTGCAATTTGGTGGAGGCTCTCTCCTTCAGCGGACAAGAAACGGTAGGGCTGTACAATCTTTTCAATGCCAGCTTTGCGTAGTGGCTGACTGACGTCCCAGCAACCATGATCGAGCCACGGGCGAACGTCTGGCGCTCCCTCCGCTTCAAGTCCGAACAAGTCGCGGATAGCTCGTTCGAGCCGGCTGGCCGGGGAATGCCTCTTCGCAACGGATGGAAAGCTTCCCTCCACGCAGGGCAACGTGACAATCGCGACGTCCGAAGCGGACTCGTCCAGTAGCGCCATGTTGACTGAGTCTCGTTCGCCCCAAAGCCCGAACAGGATCCAATTTTGGCTCTCGAGCTGCCCGATCGCAATCTGCCAGCTCGAGACATCGATCTCGACTCGCGGGTAACGTCCATGACCCCCAGTAGACGAACGAGTTGCGATGAATTCTGCCAACTTGTGCGGTTCTGCCATCAGCTTATCCCAGCATCTGCGCGACATGTTGGAACCAGGTCACCAGCATCGGCGGCAGATAAATGCCCGCCGCAAGAACGAGTGCGAGATGCGCAAAAATCGGAAGATAGGAAGCTTGAGAGGGCGCGGTGGAACCAGTCGCTTCACCAAAAACAATCCCCTGAAGTCGCAGCATGAGGGCCCCAAAGGCAATCAACAG
The DNA here is from genome assembly GCA_025360685.1 of Pseudomonadota bacterium. GTDB lineage: Bacteria > Pseudomonadota > Alphaproteobacteria > Micropepsales > Micropepsaceae > Rhizomicrobium. The sequence goes on along the minus strand of JANYBR010000523.1, from coordinate 6,975 downwards.
ACCAAATACCAAAGCAATGGCCAACAAGGGCTCCCGCGCGAACGTCGAAGACACGATCAGAAACTCACTCATGAATATTCCCAATGGCGGCATTCCGGCGATCGCGATGACTCCCAGAACAAGGCCCCAACCCAAAATGGGGTGACTTTCGGTCAGGCCACGAATATCCGAGATTTTTTGCGTGCCCTTGACCTGGGCGATGTGTCCGACCGTAAAAAATATCGCCGACTTGGTCAGACTATGCATCGTCATTTGCAACAGACCTGCGAAGTTGGCGAGCGGTCCACCCATGCCAAACGCAAATACGATGATTCCCATGTGTTCAATCGACGAATAGGCAAAGAGTCTTTTGATGTCGCGGCGCCGATACAACATGAAGGCCGCGAAAATGACTGAGATGAGTCCGACAGTGACCATCAACGGCCCAGGAGCGATGGCCGCCGGGTTCAACGTCATGAGCATCTTGAAGCGTAGGATTGCATACAGGGCAACGTTGAGGAGCAAACCAGAAAGCACGGCGGAGATCGGTGTGGGACCCTCGGCGTGTGCGTCCGGTAACCAGGCGTGCAGCGGCGCCAAGCCGACCTTCGTGCCGTATCCAAGGAAAAGAAATACGAACGCGACATTCAACAGGGCAGGATCGAACGTGGAGACATGCGCAATCAGAACCGTCCAGGTCATGCTTTGCAGGCCTTCGCCCAACATGGGCTGCGCCGCCATGTAGACAAGGATCGTGCCGAACAACGCGAAGGCGATTCCCACGCTTGCAAGGATGAAGTACTTCCAGGCGGCCTCGAGTGCTTCATGCGTGCGATACACTCCGACCATGACGACGGTCGCCAACGTCGCCAACTCAATTGCCACCCACATCAGACCAATGTTGTTGGCAATCAGGGCCAGATTCATGCCGAACATCATGACCTGGTACATCGCGTGATAGAAACGCAGGTTGATCGGAGTGAGACGCCCGGTTTCCAATTCATGGCCAATGTAGCTGGCGCTGAAGACGCTGGTCGTAAAACCGACGACCGTACTGAGCACGATAAAAACGATGTTGAGGTCGTCGACCAAAGCATACGGGCTTGCTGGGCCGCGTCCCGCCAGCAAAGAGAATGCGGCCAGAAGAGTGAGCAGACTCGCCAGGATGTTGAGGCGCGCCGACAGCCGGTAGTTAGGAAGAATTGCGAGCAAGGCCGCAGCGAGCGCGGGACTTACGAGGACGAGCGTGACGCCGTTGAGATATCCGCTCATCGCCGGTCCCCGCGGAAACGGTCAAGGGCCTGTACATCGACGGAGTCGAATCGCTCGCGGATGCGGAAGAGAAAGATTCCGATGACGATAAAGGCGATCAGAACCGAGAACGCGACGCTGATTTCCACCACGAGCGGCATTCCCTTGGCACCCGTGGCGGCTAGGACGAGTCCGTTTTCGAGCGACATGAAGCCAACGACCTGACCTACGGCATTACGCCGCGTGACCATGATCAGCAGGCCGAGCAGGAGCACCGACAGTGCAAAGGCCAGATCTTCGCGTGCGATCAGATTGGCGTCCGCCGTTACGCGCAGCATGACTGCCATGGAAAGTCCGACCAGGCCGATGCCGACGAGCATGATTGGGCCAATGCCTGCCGTCGTCTCGATCTCGCGATGAATACCCAGTCTCACGATCATCCGATGGAGAACGATCGGGATGATGAGGGCTTTGAATATTAGTGCGATCAGCGCCGTAACGTAGAGATGTGGCGCGTCCTGAATGTACGCCTGCCAGCCAACCGAAAGAGACAACAAGACCGCATGCAGCGCGAACACGTTGAGAAGAGCGTAGAGCCTGTCCTGGTAGAGCATCATGAAGCTCACCAGCACGAGGCCGCCAGCCAAGAGATGAGAAACGTCGAAAGCCAGATTATGCACTTAGAGCCCTCGCGAAACGAATAGGAGCAGTGCTCCGAGCAACCCAAGCATGAGGGCGGCGCCGAGAAATGTCGGAACCCTGAACACACGCATCTTGGCAATGGCGGTCTCGAAAATCGCCAGACCGAAGCAGGCCACCGTCAACTTGGCGGCAAAGGCTGCGGCACCGATGGCGAAATCGATCCCGGCGCCTGCGGCTGGTGCGATTCCCCAAGGAAGAAAAACGCAAACAATGAGCGAAAGATAGACGAGCAGCTTGAGCGAAGCGGCCAATTCGATCAGAGCAAGATGGCGTCCGGAATACTCCAGGATCATTGCCTCGTGCACCATCGTCAGCTCTAGATGGGTGGCGGGATTGTCGACGGGTATGCGTGCGTTCTCCGCAATACCCACCATGATGAGCGAGACAAGTGCCAAACCCAATGTCACACGCAGTCCGACATCGGGAGACACCATATACTGCGCGATGCCCGACAGCTGTGTCGTGCCCGCGAGCAGCGCCAGGGAAAATATGATCATGATCATCGCCGGTTCGGCGAGCGATGCGATCATCACTTCGCGGCTGGAGCCTATGCCACCGAAACTTGTCCCGATATCCATTCCCGCGAGGGCAAGCAGAAATCGGGCGCTGCCGAGAAGTGCAACGAGCGCGATGAGATCTGCGGTCCAACTGAACAGGAGGCCTCGGGCAAAAGTGGGCACCAATGCAGCGGCAACCCAGGTTGTGGCGAAGATCAGATATGGCGCTGCTCGAAACAGCCAGGACGCGTTCTCGGCAAGAACAACCTCTTTGTGGAGCAATCGGGACAGGTCGCGATAGGGTTGCAGGAGGGGAGGACCTTGGCGTCGCAGCAGACGGGCCTTCATTTTTCGAATGAGTCCGGTGATCAGGGGAGCCAGAAGCACCACGAGGAGCATCTGAGCTCCCTGCACCGCGAGGTCGCGTGTCAGCGCCATATCGCAATCGCCAAAAGCAGCACCACGAGCGCACCGAAGACAAGAGTGAGATAGCGCCTTATGGTCAGAAATTGCAGCACGTTGAGTCGGTCGGCGAGGAATGCGATAGAGCCGGAGATTGGCGCATAAAGAACGTCCCAAATGACATCCTCTAAATTGACCTCAATTTTCGCGGGGCGAGTGTCTCCGGGCGGCGGAATTTCAACGCGTTCCCGTGCTCGAAAGATCAGCGTTCCGAAGACGCGACGAATCGGTTGCGCAAAACTGCCTGCCGTGTATTGGGTGAGCGGACTTTTCTCGGGATACCCGCCGTCCCATGCAGGGGCGCGTCGTACCACTTTCGAAGCGAGGACATGGATTGCATAGGCGCTCATCGACGCCGATATCGCTATGAACATAAAGACGAGCAGACCGTTGTACGAGCTCCGGTTCTGCGCGATGGGAACGATCGACAACCATGGCACCGATGCCTGGTGCGGCATGTGACCGCCGAGAATGATCTGCACAGCTGGCGCAATGGCGTCGATGACGAATCCCGGCAGGATACCGGCGAGCAAACAGATCGCGGCAAAGCCGAACATAACGGCCAACGAAAATCGATCCGTCTCTTTCGCCGCTTCGGCGGCGCGCGTTCGTGCCCGGCCCAGAAACGTGATGCCAAACGCCTTGACGAAGCACGCCGCTGCCAGCGCCGCCGAAAGTGCCAGCATGGCGCCCACCGCCGGAACAATCAGCTTCAAGCCCCATTGCGACAATTCGGGGCTGAGCAGGATGGCCTGAAATGTCAACCACTCCGACACGAAACCGTTGAGAGGCGGAAGAGCCGAGATGGCCGCGCAACCAACGAGAAATGCGAAAGCGGTTAGCGGCATGCGATGAATGAGTCCGCCCAGATGCTCCATGTCGCGCTCGCCGGTCGCAGTGAGTATCGCGCCCGAGCCGAAAAACAGCAGACTCTTGAAGATGGAATGGTTGAATACGTGAAAGAGCGCGGCGGTGAGCGCCAGAGCTGCGGTCGCCATCAGTCCGTTTGCCCTGAACGCGAGCGTGAGCCCGAGTCCAATGAAGATGATGCCGATGTTTTCGACCGTGTGATAGGCAAGCAGCCGCTTGAGGTCGTGCTGCATGAGCGCATACAAAACACCCATCAATGATGTTATTCCGCCGAGCCCAAGCACGACGACGCCCCACCACCAGGCGGGCGGTCCGAGCAGATCAAGCACGATTCGAATGAAGGCGTAGACCGCGACCTTGGTCATAACGCCGCTCATTAGCGCGGACACATGGCTTGGCGCCGCGGGATGTGCGAGAGGCAGCCACACGTGCAGGGGCACAAGGCCGGCCTTCGATCCAGCGCCTATCAAGACAAGACCCAGAACCAGCACCGAATATAAGGCGTCCGGGTGATGCGCGCGGATCTCGTCAAAGCCATAATGGCCTGCGGGACCGGCCAGCAAACCGTAGGCGAGCAGCAGCGCGAACGTTCCGAAGCTCGCCATCAATATATAAATGTAGCTGGCGCGGATGTTCTCCGGCGAACGATGATGCGCCAAAACCAACGCCCACGACGTGAGCGACATGAACTCCCAGGCCAGCAGGAACGTGAACGCATCGTCCGCGAGAACTACGAGGTTCATTCCGGCGAGAAATGCCGCAAAGAAGGGGAGCACGCGTTCAGGAGACGTCTCGTGTCGTCCATATCCAAGGGCGTAGGCGCTCGCCGCAGCCGTGCCAAGATTGACGACGACAAGAAAAAATGCCGAGAGAGCGTCGATGTGGAAGCTTGCCCCGAGCCATGGGAGTCCCAGCGGCAGTCGCAGGGTCGCGATTTGACTGCTATTGAGGCAGAAAAGTGCGGTCACGCACGCGACGACCGATATCAGTGCAGTTGCCGCATAAACAACGGACGTAGTGAAGGGCCGCTTGGCAAGGCCGACGCTGAAAGCAGCTACGAGCAGATAGGCGAGGACACACCAGAGAAGGATCGCCACTGGCATCGTGTCGTCCCTATGCCGCTCGTGGCGATGTCATTTTGGCTGATCGACCACTTTGCATGTTCGCGCCGAGCTTTAGTCGAATGCCGCGCCCACCGGTGCTGCTGGCTTCATTTTCTCGAATGAAATTGACTCCAGCGCCCTCGAGAGCGGTGATTAGCTTCGTCAACGAGTCGACATTGCCTCGAATGAGACCGTCGCTTGCCTCCATGCGCTGAATTGTCGGGATCGAAAGATTGGTCAACTCCGACAGTTGACGCTGGTCGAACCCCAAGAGCGCACGAGCAGCGCGTAGCTGATCCGCCGTTATCATGTTTGAAACATCACAATTGATGTGAAGACAACTATATATCCTGCTTACTACCTGCTTTATAGTTTTGCAACATGAAGATCGGGATGTACTCAGAAATATTGGGGCGACAGAGCCAGATCAACCCACGACGCCAAATTCGCAACGACCAGAGCGGCCGGACGCTGACGGGAGACGACGAACATGCGCAGTCGTGAAATGTATGGCCACTATCGGCAGCTCATAGAAGAACTCTCGAACAAGGCGGGTGTGGGCGAGACATGGTTCGACGAGCTCAAAGTGATCGCGCACCAATTTGAACTTGACGCGGCAAATCTCGCGCGGTCGAGCGCCCAGCGCCTTTGCGACGAACTCTGCGACCAGTTTGAGCAGGAAGCGTATCAGACGGACACAGAGAGTCGGCGCAAAGTGCTGATGGCCGCGACAAAGCTGTTGGAATTGCAGCGTCCATCGGCCGTTTGACGATGCGCTGTTTGCGCACTCTTTGAGATCTGCCAATTTAGGTCTTCAGGCGCACGCCCCGACCGCCTCCCGCGCTGAGCATGTCGGCACCAATCAAGACGATCCCAAATCTGTCCAGCGCGGCAATCAGCTTCATCAACGAGTCGACATTGCCTCGGATTACCCCGTCGCTTGCTTCCATCCGCTGGATTGTTGGAACCGATAGCCCAGATTTTTCTGCGAGCTCGCGCTGATCGATCCCAGCGAGAGCCCGGGCAGCGCGCATTTGAGCGGCGGTGATCATTCTGACCGAGGTTCGTCCAAACTGTTGTCGCCGATCATGGGCTTTGGCATGCTGATACTTATGGTTCACAGATGGATTATTATGTGTCAACTGCAATTTCCGTGAGCTGGTTGCGTTCGGGAAATTGGGGCTCGCCAACGGCGGACGCTCATATTGCAAACACTGCCCGTCTCCTGGCATCTGCGTGAGAATGCCGGATGCGGCAAGAATTCGATGCGAGTTCAACGCCTCTTGAAGCCGACGCACTCAGCCCAGGCGGTCACAGATTCAATCAATTGCCTGTGCGCCTCCGAATCCGATTGCGGGACCTGCGAGCGCCACTGCAGCGGCAGATAGCGATTGAATGCGTTGGAACAGACGGTGGACACCGGGCCGTTGCAGCTAGTTGAAATTGCCTCGTTGATTTCGATGAACTTGTCGTCTTTTTCCCAACGCATGATTCTGATCCGTTCGATAGGACGTGCCTGGCGGTCTAGTCCGCCAGCAGGTGAGCACTCAGGAGCCAGCGATGCACCGCGCGCCACCGTTCGTCGCTTGAATGTTCGAATGTGAGCAACCTAGGCATTTCAGATTCCAGATAGTGGAAAAACTTGGCGGCTTCGGCGTCGTCGGGTGGCGTGGTGATACCCTGGCGCGTGCGCCAGCTGGCCCACTCTGCAAATACTTCCTGCTGTGCGTCGACTTTTGACATTTCAGGCTCTCTTCACCCAATACTGCGCAGCAGACGTTCAAAAACTGTTACTTTACTTCTCTAATCTTGCGGTACCAGCGATTTGCTTTGTTGGTCGACCACCCGCACGGTTTGTTGCCGGCGAACTGTTCAGTTGTTTTCTCTTGGCGCGTTTGAAGCTTGGAACCGACGCCTCCACGCGTACAGCGTTCCAGCGTTTTGGGTTGTGGACTCTATCGAGGCTTGCCGCGATCGCACCGTCCAGCGCTGATCACCGGTGGTCGGGCAACAGTGAACGGATCGGCGCCGCGCGATCTCGCGGCCATCGACTGACCACTATGCTTAACATTCGGTAGCAATTTAGATTGACTGACTTGCAATATTGATCG
>JANYBR010000521.1 GCA_025360685.1 Pseudomonadota bacterium | reverse complement strand
GCCACCAGTTGCGCCGTGCCCGACGTATCGCGGTGTAGATCAGCGGCAGGACGACGACGCCAGCCACCAGCGTCAATCCAAACAGAATTGCCTGATCGCCGAACCAGGAGAGGAAGGTTTGGTTCATAAGCCCATAGGTTCGTTCGCGGAAAAATCCTTCGTAGATCGTCAGTGGCAGAGTGATCAGCGTGGTGAGCGCGAGATAGAGCGCGACGTAGATCGGCACCTGGAGGAATCGCGAGCGTGTGCGGCCTTGCGCGAAATTTCGGATCCGGGCCGACAATTTCGAGAAAAGCAACAGCGCCGACACCGCGATGGCGTAACCCGCATCGACGAATAACAGCACATAGCCGCCCTCGAAATAGGCGTCGGATCGCGCGCGAGCCGCGCCGCTGACCTTTGCGAGATAGCCGGCCGTGGCCTTTTGCGGATCGAACGAGAGTTGCGTCGAGGAGAGGAGTGGCGCGAGGACATGAACATCCACGGTGGCCGTCGGCGCGGCTGACGGCCCAGCGTCCTGGCTCTGCGCCAGCGCAGCGGGGCTCGCGGCCACGATCACGAATATGGCTGCCGCGATGAACGATAGAATTGTACGCATGGAGTCCTCCGCGGCGGCGACACTAGCAGAAGCGAACGGCCGCGCCAGATTGTCGACCCCGGCACGATGGGTTATGCGTTCGAAATGGCAATTCCGGAAAGCGGCATCCTCGCCCGTGAAGGCGGCGCGCACATCGCGTATCTGAAACGCGCGGGCCGAACACCGGGGATTGTCTGGCTCGGCGGCTTCAAGTCGGACATGACCGGTACCAAGGCGTCCGCGCTGGATGCGTTGGCATTAGACACAGGACACGCGTTCGTCCGCTTTGACTATTTCGGACATGGCGCGTCGTCGGGAAATTTCCGCGAAGGCACGGTCACGCGCTGGCTCGGCGATGCGTTGGAGGTGCTCGACAAGCTGACAGATGGTCCCCAGGTGCTGGTCGGTTCCAGTATGGGTGGCTGGCTGGCGCTGCACGCCGCGCTCGCGCGTCCGAAGAGGATCGCGGCGCTGCTTCTGATCGCACCAGCCACGGACTTCACGGAACGACTGCTGTGGGAATCGTTGAGCGCGGATGCGCGGCGGCAAATTCTGGAAACAGGCGAGTGGCTGCGACCTTCCGCCTACGATCTGGAGCCCTATCCGATTTCGCGAGGCCTGATTGAAGACGGGCGCAAACATCTTTTGCTGGATAAACCGATTGCGATCGCATGTCCCATACGCATAGTGCAGGGCATGATGGACCCCGATGTACCCTGGCAGCATGCGATGAAACTGGTCGAAGCACTCGGCCCGGACACCCAGATCACGTTGGTGAAGGACGGCGATCATCGCCTGTCCAGTCCACGCGAACTCGCCTTGATCGTGCAGATATTATCCGCGCTCCTCGCGCCGCTCGCATGATCAGTGCGCGCTTCACCTTGGTATCGGGCGTGACTTTTCTTCTGATGGGCGTCGCAGTGCATGCGGCGACCGCGCCGGCGATTGGTAAGGAGCGGTACGAGCATTGCCTGGCGCTCGCCGCGTCGAACGCGAACGATGCGCTGCGCGAAGCGACCGATTGGCAGAAGGCCGGCGGCGGAGCGGCGTCGGAACATTGCATGGCTGTGGCGCTTGTGTCGCTGCGCCGTTACGCCGAGGCCGGCGCCAAGCTCGACGTTCTGGCCCATGGCGGAATGACGAACGATCCCACGGTGCGGATGGACCTGTTCGACCAGGCCGGCAATGCCTGGCTGCTGGCGAGCAAGCCCGATAACGCCGCCGCGTCATTCACGGCCGCGTTGTCGATCGATCCCGCCGATCCGGACCTGCTGGCCGACCGGGCGCGGGCGAATGCGATGAAGAAATACTGGCCCCGCGCCGAGTCCGACCTTACCGCCGCTCTGCTCGTCAGTCCCAACCGCGCAGACCTGTTGGTGCTACGGGGCAGTGCCCGCCATGCGATGGGCCACAAGTCCGATGCGCGTGCCGATTTCGAACGCGCGCTGAAACTGCATCCTGGCTTCGCAGACGCGTTGGTCGAACGCGGCACGATGAAGTATGAAGTCGGAGATGTGGCTGGAGCGCGTGCCGACTGGCTCACCGTTGCCGCGACGTCGCCCAATAGTGCCGCGGCATCCTCCGCGAGGCAGCATCTTCTGGACACCGAGCCGGTTCCGGCGCCACCGGCCGTAGCGCCAAAATCGCCTAAAGTGCACTAGCGCAATCCCATTCCGCTCGGACATCGGGATCGCGCTCGTTCAGCGATCTTTGTCGATGTGTCGAGGCGACGCCCAACCGTCCCAGCGCCCAGACAGCCATCGCGCGCACCAATGGCGAGGCATCGTCGAGCAGGCGCTCAGCTTCCGGCGCGAGCGAGAGGTCGCCGGAGTTGCCGATCGCGATCAATACGTTGCGCACGAAGCGGTCGCGCCCGATCCGCTTGACCGCCGACTTGCGGAACAGGGTGCGAAACGATTCATTCTCCAGCCGTGCCAGCTGAGCCAGACGCAAATGCTTGAGTTCTTCGCTCGGGTGGAACTGTTGCTCATGGGCTGCGTGGGCGAACTTGTTCCACGGACAGACGGCGAGGCAGTCGTCGCAGCCGTATATTCGATTCCCGATGGCCTCGCGGAATTCGCGCGCAATGTGTCCTTTGTGCTCGATCGTCAGATAGGAAATGCAGCGTCGCGCATCCAGCTCATAGGGAGCTGGGAACGCATTCGTCGGGCAGACATCCAGACAGCGGCGGCACTGCCCGCAGTGATCCGCCTCCGCGGTGTCCGGTTCGATTTCCAGGCTCGTGAAGATCGAGGCCAGGAACAGCCAGGAACCGAATTCGCGACTGACAAGATTGGTGTGCTTGCCCTGCCAGCCCGCCCCGGCGGCTTGCGCGAGCGGCTTCTCCATGACGGGCGCGGTGTCAACGAACACCTTCACGTCGGAGCTGTAGCTGCGGGCGATGCCGCCTGCCAAGCGTTTCAGCTTCTTCTTGATGACGTCGTGATAGTCGTCGCCTTGGGCATACACCGAAATCGCGCCGGCATCGCGTTTGGCGAGCACTGCTAGCGGATCATGCCCAGGCGCGTAACTGATCCCCAGCACGATGATGCTCTTGGCGCCGGGCCAAAGGACGCTCGGATCGGCGCGCCGAGCGGCGTTGCGCGCCATCCAGTCCATCGTTCCCTGCCGTCCGTCGGCGAGGAAATGGCCGAGCCGTTCGTTCGCTTGCGGCGGCGCGGCCGCCCGCGCGAAGCGCACGACATCGAAGCCTTCCGTCCGCGCGCGCTCCGCGATTGCGACGCGGATGTCAGGACTAGAAGTCGAGCTCGGCATAGGTCGATGTCGGTGGTTGGCCGGGCACGCGGTCCGAGAGCAACGTGCGGAACGACGGGCGCGACTTGATCCGCACGAACCATTCGGCCGTGCTGGGATACTCCGCCCACGGAATTTCTCCGAAATAGTCGAGCGCCGACAGGTGAGCGGCCACGGCGAGATCCGCAAGTGAGCATTCACGCGATGCGATGTTGCCGTTGGCTTCGGCCGCCTGGCCAATGGTCTTGAGCAGCACGCGCAGCGCATCGCGCCCCTGGCGGATGACGTTCATGTCGGGCGCGCTGCGGGCGGGTGCGCCGGTGTAGCGCTGTGCGCCCTTCTCGAAGACGATACGCCGCGTCACCTGTTCGTGAAACGTGCCCATGGCCCAGTCGAGCCAGCGCAGCACCTCGGCGCGCTGCAGCGGATCTTCGGGTGTCAGCGGATGCTCGGGATAGTTGCCCTCGAGGTGGTCGACAATGGCCCACAATCCTTCGCTGCGTGTGCCGTCAAGCTCGATGAATACCGGCAGGTGCGCCTGCGGGTCGTCGGACGCCACCGGATCGCAGGCGAGCCTCTTCTCGCCCACCATAAGACGGGCGAGACGCGAAGCGGGCGACAGAGTTAGGTGAATCAATTTACGCATTCTAGATGCAATCTAGTCGACTGCCGCCGCCGCTCCTAGGGTGCTTAACGTATGCACCAATCCAGGGCGTCGCGCACTACCTCGTGCTGGCGAGACACGAGAGTCCCAGTGCGCTGACGCACATAAGGGCCTGGACGATCGGCCTTGTACCGATCTGGGTTGGGAAGCACCGCGGCAAGGCGCGCCGCCTGCGACTGGGTCAGCGCCGAGGCCGGCACGCCGAAGTAGCTCTGAGCCGCGGCCTCTGCGCCATAGTTTCCCTGGCCCCAGTCAACCACATTCAGATAGGCCGTGAGGATGCGTTGCTTGGGCCACAGCGCCTCGATGAGGACGGTCAGCCATGCCTCGACACCCTTGCGCACAAAGCTGTGCAGCGGCGTGAGAAAGACTTCGCGCGCTGTCTGCTGGCTGAGCGTGCTGGCGCCGCGCAGCGACTTGTGCCGCCTTGTATAGTCGCGCCATGCGTCGCTCAGTTCCTTCCAGTCGAAGCCCCTATGGTTGCAGAATTCCTGGTCCTCGGAGCCGATGACGGCACGGCCGAGATAGGGCGAGATCTGGCCCGCTTCCCGCCACGAATAGTGAATGGGTTTGACGGTCGCAAGATCGATCAGCATCTGCGCCGTGAAGGGAATCGGCACGAATCGGAAGATCAGCAATAGAATAACCGGAGCCGGTAGGGCGAAAAAAAAGAGTGCGGCCGCGATGCGGCGCACCCATGGTGTTCTCCCGCCGGGATGCCCGTTCCAGAGCCACCGAAAGAACGCCGCCGTCTCGCGCCACAGCGCAACCGGCCAAGCCAAAAGTCCACCGCGCCCCATGCGGCGAGCATAGCAAGCAACTGCCATGCTTCCGCAAGGCGGGACGAGATTGCTACTTCAGGCCGGTCGAGACTGAAGTAAATGTCGTCGACAGTTGCGTTCCCACGGCGCTTACGGCCGCGATGATCACGACGGCAATAAGCGCAGCTATCAGGCCATATTCGATGGCCGTCGCGCCGCCCTCGTCGCGCAAATAGTTCCGTATGAGCATGGTCAGCCCCACATCGATGCAAGTTGACGTTGCGCGCCGCTCGCGACGCAGCCGGATCATGAGGCGGGAACATTGATCTTCATTTACCAAGCACACGGCAATCCGAATTGAATTTTAGTCAAATGCAATGCAATTTCCGGCAGCCCGTGCACGCCTTTATTGGGCGGTTTGCCCAGCCCGCTCGACGAAGGAAACCGCCATGCAACACTTTGTTAACGATGTGATTCTGGGCATTGTCGAAGGGCTCACAGAATTTCTGCCAGTCTCGTCCACCGCCCATCTTCTGATCGCCCAGGACTTGCTGGGCTTCCAGCCGCCGGGGGATGTTTTCCCCATCGTTATCCAGCTCGGCGCGATCCTTTCGGTGGTCGCCGTTTACTGGCGCCGTTTCTGGACGGTGCTGGTCACGCTGACGAGTTCGGCCGATTCGCGAAAGTTCGCACTTGGCGTCGTCATCGCGTTCCTGCCAGCCGCCATATTTGGCGCTGCACTGCATGGCTTCATCAAGAACGTGCTGTTCGCCCCCGCTATTGCGCCCGTCGTGATCGCGACCACTCTCATCGTCGGCGGAATTGTGATCCTGATTTTCGAGCGGCTTGCACCTCCACCGCGTTACGTGGACGGAGACAAGCTGCCGCTAGCGAGAGCGTTCTGGATCGGAATGTTTCAAGTGCTGGCGATAATTCCCGGCGTATCGCGCTCGGGCGCGACCATCCTGGGCGGCGAACTGATCGGCGTGGATCGCAGGGCAGGAGCGCTGTTCACATTCTATCTCGCCGTGCCGACCATGTTCGGTGCTACCGTGTTCGATCTGTGGAAGAACCGGCAAGTTCTCAACTTCGATGCCGGACTCGACATCGCGGTCGGCTTCGTCGTGTCGTTCCTTGTTGCCCTCGTGGTGGTGCGAACGTTTATCGCCTTCATCGGCCGCTTTGGCCTGAAGCCGTTCGGCTGGTACCGCATCGCGGCAGGTCTTGGGATTATAGCGGTGCTGGTGCTGCGTTAGTCTTGTCGCGCACCAAGTCGTCATATTGGCCCCGGGACCGAAAGCGCCACAGATAAGCCGGTACCTCGGCTTCCACCGAAGTCGGCACGATGCCGAGCGAGGCAAGAGTGTTCGCGGCGGTGACGACATTGTCCGATTTCAGCAAGCTCACCTGATCGGGAGTGAGCAACGGCTTGGGTAGGAACTGCAGGAAAGTCGCCTGCAGGGTCGCGACGAAAAACGGAATCGGGACCAGCAGCCGCTTACGTCCCGTCTCGCGCAACACGATCTGCATCAGCTCCCGGAACGTGTACACCGTTGGCCCGCCAAGCTCGTAAGTCTGGCCGCGCGTGGCCGGATCGCAGACACCGCGAACGATCGCAGCGGCGACATCGCCGACGAACACGGGCTGAAACCTAGTCCGGCCGCCGCCGATCAAGGGCAATGCCGGAAGCAGGCGCGCCAGCGCCGCAAAACGATTGAAGAAATCATCCTCCGGCCCGAACACCAGCGATGGCCGCAGGATGACGGCGTCGGGGAACGCCTCCCGCACGCAAAGCTCGCCTTCGCCTTTGCTCGCCGCATAAGAGCTGGGCGCGTCCCTGTCGGCGCCGATCGCGGAAACATGAACGAGCGTTGCTGCCCCGGCCGCATGCGCCGCCTTGGCGATCGCTTGCGCGCCGTCTATGTGCACGGCCTCGAAATTCTGTCTGCCGCGTTGATAGAGGATACCGGTGAGGTTGATAACAGCATCGGCGCCCCGGACAGCGTCCGCCACTTGCCCGGTGTTGCGCACGTTGCACGGGACCAGAGCGATCTGGCCGGCATGACCCATCGGCCGCAGGAAGTAGCCCTGGTTGGGATAGCGCACCGCGACACGGACGCGATGGCCGGCGCGCGCCAGCGCGCGAACTGCATGACGGCCGAG
>JANYBR010000509.1 GCA_025360685.1 Pseudomonadota bacterium | reverse complement strand
GCGAAACTAACCCTTCGGCGTTTAAGAAAGGGCCAAGAGCTGTGGTAAATGAAGTCGTACGATTTCCATTCCAATTATAATAAACTGGGAAGCGAGACACCGCGAATCCCGCGCAATGCCTCGCTTTCCGGCCCTAATGCGTGATCTGCAGGAGCTGATCGAGCATCTCCGACGCCGTCGTGATGATCTTGGCAGACGCCGAATATGCGCGCTGGGTCGTGATCAAATTGGTAAACTCCGTGGCCAGGTCGACCGTCGAGCTTTCCAGCGCCTTCGACTGAACGGCTCCCGCGCCGGCGAGATTGGCTTCGCCGATCGTCGCCGTGCCCGAATTGTTCGAGGCGGCGTAAGCGTTACCCGAAACGGCGGTCAAGCCATCGGCGTTTGCAAACGTTGCGATCGGCAGTTTGAACACCTTTGTTGCCAGCCCGTTTGAAAACTGCGCCGTGACAAAACCGTCTGTGTCGATGGAGACGCCGGTAAGACTGCCGAACAACTGGCCGTCGACCGACGACGAGACGAGCGCCGAGGGATTGTCGAACTGCGAGATGCCGTCCGTCGCTCCAGGCGTTCCGACATTGATCGCGATGGTCTGCGGATTGAGGCCGGAGGTCGCCAGATTGAACGGGATCGTGACACCGATCGGGCCGGCGGGCGTGTTGAGTGTTCCGTCCGCGTTGAACGACATGGTACCCGATGCGATGAGATTGTTCGGCGGACTACCGATGTTTGCCGGTGCGCCCTGGTAGGTGACTTCATACGCCCAGGTGTTGGCCGCCGTCTTGACGAACGAGACCTGAAGCGGCTGCGCGCCGCCCTGGCTGTCAAAGACATTGACGGTGCGCTGGAAGTCCGGCGTCACCGTGCCTGCCGCAATGTCGCCGGCCACATAAGCCGGGGTCGCCGCGGTGCTCGCCTGCAGATTGGCCTGCAGCGTCATCGTGCTCGTGGCTTGCGCCTTGCCGGCCAAGCTGTTGACGTTGATCGACGTCATCAGGCTGCGGTTGTTGGGAACGTTTCCGGCAGAATCGAGCGGCCAACCCATGAGATAAAAGTTCGACGCGTTGCGCAGATTGCCAGTCGCGTCCGGCGTGAAATTGCCGGCCCGCGTGTAGAGCAGGGTCTGCGGTGTGCTGCCGGCCGCAACCGTCACGGGACTGACCACGAAGAAGCCGTTGCCCTGCATGGCCAGGTCGGTCGGCGACTGCGTGCCGGTGATACCGCCCTGGGTGGTTACGCGCTGGGCCTGGCTGGCGATCACGCCGGCCTGCGTGCCATCGCTGGAGGCCAGCAGAGTGGAGAACGAACTCTCGCTCGCCTTGTAGCCGATGGTGTTGACGTTCGCGATGTTGGAAGACGTGGTGCTCAACGCCGTGCTGAAGGCGTCAAGTCCGGCCACGCCGATCTGAAGTGCGCCATACAAACTCATTGTCTTTAGTCCTTCCGGCTTTCGGGACTTCGTCCTTCGAGGCGGGTTGGTGGAGCCCGGTTCTGGGCCCCGGTTTCACATCAAATTGCCGAGACTCCGGCGACATCGGAAAGCGATATCGCCATGGAGCCAATGAGTAGTTTCGGCGTGCCGCCGGTCATATCGACCGCGCCGACAACGCCCTTGCTCGAAACCGCGCTCGTGACATCGGTGCCGGCCGAAGTCGCTGCCGTGACATGCAAGGTGTAGACGCCATCGGGCAGCTGCGTGCCGTTGGCATTCTTCCCGTCCCAGCTGAAATCGTGGCTGCCCGCCGCGGTCTCGCCGGGCGCGCTGAAGACGACGTTGCCGCTGGCATCGGTCACGGTGAGCGCGGTCTGCGCCGACTGCGTGCCGAGATTGTAGTTCCAGGTGGCGCTGCCGGCCGTGAGCGGCGCATTGCCGTTCGTAACCGTGACGGCCTTGCCCAAATAGCTGACGGCATAGGCGCCGGTCTGGCTCGAGCCCTGGTTGATGAGCGTCTTGAGACTGTTGTTGGTATTGATCTGCTGTTCGACCTGGCTGAATGCAACGAGCTGCTGGGTGAACTGGTTGGTGTCCATCGGGCTCAGCGGATCCTGGTGCTGCAACTGTGTCGTCAGCAATTTCAGGAATGTGTCGAAATTGCCGGCGAGCTGGGTCTGCGCTGCCGATTGCGCGGCGGCCGGCGGTAGGGTTGTGGCGGGAGCGACGGTTGTCATGGCTTACCTCAAACTCGGATGTCGAGCCGCGTGTCGCTTGCGCTCACGCCGCTGGTGGAAAGGATGGTGGGAGACGCATCGACGGTCGCAATCGCCCGCACCTGCACGGCGCGGCCGCGCGTCGACGGCGAATTTCCATCGCCGGACTGCTGCTGCTGGCCCTTGAGCGAGAAGTTGAGACCGTTCTGCGACAGGTCGAGGCCGGCATCTTTCAGCGCGCGTTCGAGATTTGTCGAATCCTTCTGCAACAATTCCAGGGTCTGCGGTTTTTCCACCGTGAGCGAGGCTTGTGCCTTGCCGGCATCGTCCAGCGTCAGTCGCACGTCGACGCGGCCAAGCTCGGGAGGATCGAGCCGGATATCGAAATGCTTGATGCCGTCCTGGCTCTTGGCGGCGATCGTCACCGCGAGCGCAGTCGCGTCTGGTGGGGTGGTCGCGCTGGCATGATGGAATTGCAGATTGACCTGCAAGGGCGCCGGCGAAGTGTTCGCTGTGGCTCCGTTGGCCGCAATGCCGTTGCCGGCTGCAACAACACCGGCGTCGGCGGGTGGCGGTGCTGGTGCCTCGGTGGAGCTTGTCTGCGGGGGCGCAATCGGCTGGATCGCCGGCGTGGCTGGCGCAGCGGCAGGAACGCTGGCCGTGACGGCAGCGTCGTGCGCAGTGCTGGACTGGCCGTTCGTTGCGCTGGTGGACGGCTTGTTGTCTGCGGCGTGCTCGGCCGTCGGATGCAGGGGCAAGATATTCGTCGCCGGCTGATTGGAGAATGTGCGGCTCGCCGCGGTAGAAAGCGCGGCCAGAACGCTCGCACTCGAGCCCTGGCTTTGCGATTTCGTGGCGTCAGTCGTGATGGTGGTTTCGCTGCCGCGGGCGGAGCGCGATGGCTTGACCGTCGTGCCATTCGGGACGATCGGTGAAGCGGTCTTGTCTGTGGGCACGGTTGCGGCCGCAAGAATGTCCGTCGGCACTGAATCTTGTGCTGCCGCAGCCGCAACAGCAGGCGCGGTTGCGGGTGGAGTTGGCGTGGCCGGCGTGGGCTGAGCCGGCACAAGTTGGGCCGGCGCGGGCTGAGCCGGCACAGGCTGCGCGGCAGCAACGAACTGAGTCAGTACGCTGTTCGGATCGGCAGCAGGCTCGCTCGCCGGCACGGCGTGCACGCCGGCGGTTGTTGCAGCCGCTTTTTCGGCTGGCGCCTTCACGAGAAGCTTGGCGACGTCGGTCGGGACTTTCGCCGGTTTCGCCGCGCTGTTCGAAAGCGCCGCGATCAAGGTTTGCAGATTGACGCCTGTAACGGCGTCGTTGGCCGGTGCGTTCGCAGTCGACGGCGCCGGAACCGCCGCCGGGCTGTCGGGATTGGCCGGCTGCAGGAGTGCGGGGGCGTTGGCGTCCGCCACCTGATGGCCGAGTGCGGCAAGAATTTGCGCGAACACATCGCCGGCCGCTACGCCATGCGCGGCAGGCACCGCGTTCGGTGCGCCATGCGCCACGTTCGCTACAATGTTCGCTGCAACTGCTGCCACAAGATCAACCCGCATGGTTCTGCTGCCTCCCGAAGCAAGGCTTGGACCAGATTTTTTGCGGAAGGTTTTGGCGCTTTACAGGCAGATGCGCACAATTTTGTGCGGCATCGGCGGGCACGAACTGCCTTGACCGGCAAACTCTGCCGCGCCCGCTTGGCGCCGATTGCCTGTCCGCGGACCGAAAAGCCGCACAAAGCGCGATCCGGCGTTGGCACGTTGCTTGCGATCCCGTCTTCGGCGGCAAAGCATTCGTGGACCCAGCGCGTGAGCCTAAACGGAATCGCATCGGCGGCACTGAGCACGTTGCAGACCAACAGCAGTGCCCTGCGCGTGGTGGGCGACAACGTCGCCAATCTCAACACACAGGGCTATGCGCGCCGTATCGTCAATCTCGAGGCCCAGAGTGCCGGCGGCACCCTGACCGGCGTCGACATCGCCAGCGTTCAGCGCGTCGTCGATCAGTTCCTGAGTGGCGAGACATTGTCGGCCAGCGCCGGCGCTTCGCGCTACGACACGCAGAACTCCATCTATAGCCAGCTCAGCGGCATCCTCGGCAAACCCGGCGACAGCACAAGCCTGACATCGCAGCTGACAAGCGTTTCGACGGCGTTGGGCCAGGCGGCGCTGGCGCCCACGGCGAGCACCAGCCAGCAGGGCGTGCTCAACGCCTTCCAGAATCTCGCAGCGACCATCTCAAACCTTTCGTCCCAGATCAGCGGCTTGCGCACCCAGGTCGATCAGCAGGTGACTTCATCGATCAGCGAGATAAATTCGCTGATCAAGCAGATCTATGATCTCAACGCCCAGGCAAAGACGGCGCAGATCAATGGCGATACGGCCTCGGCCGTGCTGGATCAGCGCGACGTGGCGCTGCAGAACCTCTCGCAGCTCATCGGCATCCGCACGGTGCAACAGCCGGACGGCCGTTTCAGCGTGATGCCGTCCTCGGTCATCACG
>JANYBR010000180.1 GCA_025360685.1 Pseudomonadota bacterium | reverse complement strand
GGCAATGCTGGTAACGCAGGCAATGCTGGTAACGCAGGCAATGCCGGTAACGCGGGCAATGCCGGTAACGCAGGCAATGCTGGTAACGCAGGCAATGCCGGTAACGCGGGCAATGCCGGTAACGCGGGCAATTCACAGTAATTGTTACTAGATCTCGTTTTCGACAGCCATCGGCCCCAAGCCGGTGGCTGTTTTTTCTCAAGTCGTCCTGTTAAAGCAGCAGGGGGACGGCTGGGGCGGTTTTAGTGATGGCGCGAACGCGTTGGGGCGTACTTTATCTCCTCGCACTGTCGCTAGTCTGCTCACAGGCGCTGGCGGCGGAGTATTATCTCAGCAAGCTGGAGACCAAAGACCTCCGCCTGCTCTATTACGATCCGCTCCAGACCTACCTGTCACCCTATGTTGGTCAGGCGTTCGAGAATTCCTTCGCCTTCCAGCGCAGGACGTTCGGCTGGACGCCCTGGGATAAGACGACTGTGCTCCTCCACGATCTTGCCGATCAGGGAGGGGCCACGGCCACCGGCACGCCATTCAGCGAGGTCACCATTGAAATCGCGCCTTCGCCCACGACGTTCGAGACGTTCCTGCACGGCGAGCGCTTCTTCACGCTGATGAACCACGAGTTAGTGCACATCGCCACCCAGGACGCCTACAACGATCGCGATCTTTTCTGGCGTAATATCTTCCACGCCAAGCCTTCGATCTACGGCGAACATCCCGAAACCATCCTTTACAGCTATCTGGCGCAGCCGCGAACACTTTCGCCTCGCTGGTATCGCGAGGGCATCGCCGTCTTTATGGAGACGTGGATGAGCGGCGGGCTCGGCCGCGCCCAGGGCGCCTACGACGAAATGGTGTTTCGTGCCATGGTGCGCGACAACGCCCATTTCTACGATCCGCTCGGCCTCGAATCGAAAGGCATTAGTGTCGATTTCCAAGCGCTCGCCAACGACTACCTCTACGGCACGCGTTTCATGTCCTATCTCACGCTCGTCTATGGGCCGGAGAAACTGATCGCTTGGCACAAGCGCGACAGTGACAGTAAGGGCTATTACTCCGCACAGTTCGAGCATGTATTCGGCAAGCCGCTCGACGCCGTTTGGGCCGACTGGATCGGCTTCGAGCACGAGTGGCAACAGAAAAATTTGTCGATGATCAGCAAATATCCGCTGACTCATTTCACGCCCATCACCGATCATGCGCTCGGCGCCGTCTCGCGCAGTTACTACGATCCCAAAAGCAACAGCCTCATTGCCGGCTTTCGCGCCGTGGGCCAACTACCAAATATCGCCGCCGTTTCACTGACCGACGGCAAGGTGCGCAAACTCACCGATTTTGAAGGTGCCGTGAGCTATCGCGTGACTTCTGTCGCCTATGATCCCGACAGCGGCAAGGTGTTCTACACGACCGACAACGCCGCATATCGCAACCTGATGGAATTCGATGTCGTCACCGGCAAGGGCCGCATGTTGATTGAGCATGCCCGCCTTGGCGACATTGCCCTCAATCGCGTCGACAAGTCGATCTGGGGCATCCGTCACGTCAACGGCCTCGACACATTGGCGCGCGTGCGTGCCGCGCACGATGCTTTCAACCAGGTGGTCACTTTCCCCTATGGCGTGGCGCTCTTTGACGTCGACGTCTCGCCGGGCGGCACATTGCTCAGCGCATCGGTGAGCGAGGTCAACGGCGATTCACGCATCGACGTCTACCGCATCACCGATCTGTTGAACGGGCAGGTGAAGGCGATAGCGACGCTCACTCTGGGCCAGTCGATCCCCGAAGGCGGCGCCTTCTCGCCTGACGGCAAGTACATCTACGCAACGTCCTATTACACCGGCGTTTCAAACGTCTATCGACTCGACATCGCGACGAACAAGTTCGAGGCGGTGAGCAACGTCGATACGGGCGTCTTCCGCCCCATCCCGCTGCCCAACGGCAAACTCATCGTTTACGAGTATACGGGCGACGGTTTTTTGCCTGTCGAAATTGACCCTAAGCCGCTCAACGATCTTTCCAGCGTGCGTTTCCTCGGCACCGAACTTGTCGACCAGTATCCCGTCATCAAATCCTGGGCGGTCGGATCGCCGGCCCGTATCCCGTTCAACGACATGGTGACCAACAAGGGTTTGTACAAGCCAGGTGAGGAGCTCATCTTCGATGGCTCCTATCCTGTGATCGAAGGCTATCGTGGCCATGCCGCCGTCGGCTGGCATGTACAGTGGGAAGATCCGCTGCAGTACTACACGCTGAGTGCCAACGCCTCCTACTCGCCGGCGGGCGATCTCAAGAAGGGACAACAGTTTCACGCAGACATCAACTACCGCATGCTCGAATGGCATTTCGGCGCTTGGCACAACAGCGCCAACTTCTACGACCTGTTCGGTCCCGTCGATCGCAGCCGCAAGGGCGATGCCATTATTGTGGGCTTGCGCCACTATTATCTTTGGAGTCCTCCGCGCCAATTCTATGTGACCGCCGACGCCGAGCTTTATACAGGCCTCGACACGCTGCCAGGCGCACAGAACATCAGGGGCGATATTCCGACGATCGTCGTGGGCAAGCTTGGGCTTCTCTATGGCAATATCGACCAGTCGCTTGGTTCGGTTGATTACGAGGCAGGCTGGCGCGTAAACGCCAGCCTGATTGGCAGCTATGGTAAGGATGAGTTCTTCCCACAGGCACGCGCCGGCTTCGACTATGGCGTGGCGTTGCCGTGGAACAATTCGTCAGCCTGGCTCTACAGCTCGGCCGGAGTTTCGCTCGGCGATCGCGCGAACGCGCTCGATTACTTTTACTTCGGCGCCTTCGGTAACAACTTTGTTGACTACGAAGAGGTGAAGCGCTATCGCACTTACGATAGCTTTCCCGGCTTCAAGATCGACCAGATCGCCGCCAACAACTTCCTGAAGACCGTGTTCGAGATCAACCTGCCCCCCATCCGCTTCGAGGATGTCGGCTACTCATCGTACTATCTAAGTTCAATGCGTTCGGCCATCTTCGCCGGCGTCCTTGCCGCCAATCCCGGCTCGTCTACGCAGCAGACGGTGGGCGATCTCGGCGTGCAGGTCGACTTCAATTTCTCCGTTGCGGTCCGTCTTCCCATGACCTTGTCGATCGGCGACGCGATCGGTATTCAAGGTGGCGATGTGAAACGCAATGAAATCATGGTGTCATTGAAGATTCTGTGAGCCGAAGACGCGACTGCGTGCAACTCCAAAAGAAGGCGGAAGCTCTTGATCCAGACTCAACTTCTCCTGGTTTCGGGCATGGCGCTCGGTCCGGTGATGCTGTTTCTCCTGGCCCTGCTTTACCTCGACAGCTTCAAGCTCGTGACGTTCATCAGCGTGCGCTTCATCAGCGTCGTGGGCGTCGTCTTGCTGGGCGGGGTAACGGCAGTGGCAAGCTATTTCGTCAGCGGCGCCGTGATTGATGCAGCGCATGTCGATTTCGATCACTACAGCCGCTATCTGGCGCCAGTGGTCGAGGAATGCCTCAAGGCCGCTGTAATGATCTATCTGATCTCCCGCGACCGCATCGGCTTCATGATCGACGCGGCGATCTATGGAGTCGCGATCGGCGCCGGATTCTCGATGTTCGAGAATGTTTATTACTACAGTGTGTTTCCGGACTCGAACCTTGCCGTCTGGATGGTGCGCGGCCTCGGCACCGCGATCATGCATGGCGGAGCGACCGCGATCCTCGGCGTGACGGCCCAGAGCCTTTCGGAGCGCCGGGCACCGTTCAATCCGCTGAACTTTCTTCCGGGCCTGATTGGCGCGATCTCGCTTCACTCGATCTTCAACCAGTTTACCACTTGGCCGCTCTACTCAACGGCCGCGACGATCTTCATACTGCCGCTCGCCGTGCTGTTCGTTTTCGACAAGAGCGAGCATCAGGCCCATGACTGGCTGATCCACGACTATGAATCGCACGAACATCTTCTCGCGGCGATCGCAGACGGAAGCTTTGCGCACAGCGCAGCGGGACACCTGCTGAGCGATATCGCGGAGCGGCTTGGCAAGGCAAACGCGGAAGACATATTCGCATATCTTAGCCTTCACACTCAGCTCGTTTTGCGCGCCGAACAGCTCCTGCTGGCACGCGAACGCGGAGAAGACCCGATGCCGCAGTCGCAGGACCGCGAGAATTTCGTCAAGCTGCATGCAGTCGAACAAAAAATCGGCAGGACCGCGATGCTGACGATCTGGCCGCACCTGAAATTCAGTCACAAAGAGCTCTGGGAATTGCACCAGCTCGAAAACCGCACATAAGCCGCCGAAGCTGGCGGCGGATGCCGTCAAACGGCTCAGATATGCAGCTTTGAATTGCGCTTGCAGAGCTTCAGAAGGGCGGTGCGATCGCGGATGTGCAGGCCTGTGTGGTTGATTTCCACCCAATTGTCTTTGCGCCAGCGCTCTAGTTTGCGATTGACCGCCTCGCGCGAGGCGCCGATGTGGTGACCGATCTCTGACTGATTGTAGAGAATGCGGCCATTGAGCGACTCGATGAGCAGAAAGCGCGCCAGCCGTTTGCCCAGTTCCATCGGCGATGTGCGCTCGACCAGCGCATCGGTGTCGCGCAGGCGGCGGATCAGTACTCCGAGCAGCGCGAGGGCCGCTTCGGGCTCGGCGAGCAAGGCTTCGGATATGAGCTTTCGATCGATGCGCAGGAGCTCGCATTTGCGTGTCGCGATGGCATTGGTTGCGCGCGGCGCACCGTCCAGCGCGCCCATTTCGCCGACGATGGATCCCGAACCCAGGCGCGCCAGCCACACGTCGCGGCCGTCAAGTCCGGGAATGGTGAGCTCGATCTCGCCGGCGAAAATTGCATAGGCGGCGTCTGATTCATCGCCGCGGCCGAATAGTCGCTGACCCTTTTCCAGCAGGACGATGGTCCCTGATTCGGCGAGAATTTGCCGGCGGGCCGGCGACAGAGCGGCGAAGGCAACATCGCGCGCCAATGTGTCGGCGATCTTCGCCGCTTTCAGGTCGTCCCGATCTCGAAGTGTTGCAAATGCTCCAGTCATTGATTTGAAACTAGCAATCGACCATGGCGCTGCATAGTACGAGCCCCGACGCGCCGGCGCGCGAACGGCTTGCAACCGTCGCTTGTCCCAACGCCCGAAACGAACGCCTCGCCACGCCCGGGCGCGCCCTCACAAGAGCGAAAAACTGTGTTTATTCAATAACTTGAAAGAGTGGGTGGGCGCGACGCCGGCGGGGACGCGCGGCAAGGCGCGGAATAAACCAACACGCAGCTTGGTTGCGCCGCGCCCTTCGCCTCGAACCAGAGCAAGGTGTGCGTCATGATCGCGCCGCAAGCAACGACAAGGCCCGACCGCAAGGTAAACGCGAAGCCCGTCTGGTGATGGCCGAGGTCGCCGAACCGGAGTACATCGTCTATCCCGGCAATCGGCTGACCGGGTGTGGCGTACGGGCGAAGTCCCATCCGCGCCACGCTCTGATTGTGGTGTCTTTGAAGATCCTGTGATGAGCTAAAGCCGGAATGACCTCAGTCCTCATCAATCTCGTCGTGGCGCTGTCGCCTGTCATCATTTTTCTGTACGTGCTGGTGCATCTCGACAGCTTCAAGCTCGTCCGCTTTCCCACGGTGCTCCAGATGCTGGCGATCGGGGTGCTGTTGGCGGGGGTAGGGTACCTCGTCAACGGCGCGATTTCCCGCGCGTTCGGAATCGGGATGGAGTCCTATTCGCGCTTTGTCGCGCCGCCGGTCGAGGAAGTGCTCAAAGCGAGCGCCTTGATGGTTCTCTTCGCCCTCAACCGGATCGGGTTTCGCGTCGACGCCGCAATTATCGGCTTCGCCATCGGCACGGGATTCTCCATGGCCGAAAATGCCTATCTCCTGCATGTCTTCACGCAGGCGAATATCATGGTTTGGATATTCCGCGGCTTCGGCACGGCGATGATGCATGGCGGCACCACGGCGATCTTTGCGGTGATGGCACAGACACTCATCGAAAAGCGGCCGCAGCTCGGGCCGCTCGATGTTCTGCCGGGGCTGGCCTTGGCGATCGTGCTGCACGCCGCATTCAATATCTACCCGCACCAGATCGTGCTCAGCACGGCGGTATCTTTCGTCGTCCTGCCGATGATCCTGCTGCTGATCTTCGCCAAAAGCGAGGAACAGATTCACACCTGGCTCTTGACCGACTATGAGACGCACCAGCATTTGTTGACCGAAATCGAGAGCGGGGAATTCGTCAACGACGAGGCGGGCCGCTTCATCACCAAGCTCGCAAACCTGTTCAGCGGCACGGCCGCGCAGGACATGTTCGACTATGTCAAGCTGCACACCGAGCTGGTCCTGCGCGCGGAGAGCATCGACCTGACGGAGGAACGCGGCGGTCATGTCGTTCTGACGCGCGCCGACGACTCCAAATTCCGCCAGCTGCATGCCCTGGAGCAGAAGATCGGCCCGACCGCCCTGGCCGCGCTTCGGCCGCATCTCAAATTCAGCCGCAAGGAACTTTTCGAACTGCACGAGCTCGAACGCGTCGCACGCGCCACGCCGGGCTAGATCGCACCAGACACGACAAAAGGGACACGATCGCATGCACTACAAGGAACTGAAGACGGCGTGGACCGAGCTCACCGCAGCCGGCGCGCCCTTCGAGGTCAAGGAAGTCGTCGTCCGCGGCGTTCCCATCCGCACCTACAAGAACGCGCCGCCCTCGATCCGCGAAGTCTGGTTGTCGACGGCGCCGTTCGCGGAGCGAGAGTACATCGTCTACCAGGACGAGCGGCTGACCTATCGTCAGGCGCATGAGCAGGTAGGAGCAATCGCCAACTGGCTTTTGCGCCAGGGCGTAAAGCCGGGTGACCGCGTGGCAATCGCGATGCGCAACTACCCCGAATGGATGCTGATCTACTGGGCCTGCGTCTCGATCGGCGTCGCCGTGGTGGGCATGAACGCCTGGTGGGTGACCGACGAGACGGAGTTTGCGCTGAAAGACTCCGCGCCCAAAGTGGTGTTCTGCGACGAGGAGCGTCTCGCGCGCATTCTGGAACGGCCCGAGACAGCGAGGAAATCCATGCTGGTGGCGACGCGCGTCGGCTCGCTGCCGCCCGGTGTCACGCCCTGGTCGGACGTCATCCGTGAAGGCGGTGCGTTGCCCGACGTGAAGGTGGATCCCGATGCGGATGCGTGCATCTTCTACACCTCCGGAACGACGGGTATTCCCAAGGGCGCGCAGCTCACCCATCGCGGCTGTGTCTCGAACCTGTTCAACATGGTGTTCTCCGGGCAGGTGCAGGCACTGGCGACCCAGCGCGCGACGGGCGTGGCGCCCGATCCATCGGCGCCGGTGCCCATTCCCGTTGCGCTGCTGACCACGCCGCTGTTTCACGTCACGGCCAACAATTGCGGCGCCTACGCGGTCACTGCAGGCGGCGGAAAGATGGTCCTGATGTATCGCTGGGACGCCGGCGAAGCCTTGAAGCTGATCGAGCGCGAGCGGATTTCGGCGATGAGCGGTGTACCGGTGATGTCGCGCGAACTGCTCAGCCATCCGGACTTCGCCCGCACGGATACGTCGAGCCTGCTGAGCCTGGGCGGCGGCGGCGCGCCGCTGCAACCGGATCTGGTGCACAAGATCGACTCGCAGGTGAAGACCGCCCGGCCCAACACCGGCTACGGCATGACCGAAACCTGCGGCATCATCACCGCGGTTGCCGCGGATTTCTTCGTCGACAAGCCGGCCAGTGTCGGCCCGGCCATGCCGACTTTCGAGGTCCGCTGCGTCGACGATGAAGGAGCGACCTTACCGCTCGGCCAGGTCGGCGAGTTGTGGGTCAGGGGCGCGCCGGTCATCAAGGGCTATATCAATCGCCCCGAAGCGACCGCGGAATCGATCACCGACGGCTGGCTGCATACGGGCGACGTGGCGCGCATCGACGAGGACGGCTTCATCTTCATCGTCGACCGCAAGAAGGACATGGTTCTGCGCGGCGGCGAGAACGTCTATTGCGCCGAGGTCGAGGCCTGCATGCATCACCATCCAGCCGTCGCTGAATGCTGCGTCTTCGGGGTCCCCGATGCGCGCCTGGGCGAGGAAGTCGCCGCTGCTGTGGTACTGCGCCCCGGCCACAAGGTCAGCGCCGGCGAGTTGCGCGCGCATCTGGCGGCGCACCTGTCCAAGCACAAGATCCCGCGCTACTTCTGGTTCCTGACCGAGTCGATCCCGCGCAATGCCAGCGGCAAGTTCCTCAAGCGCGAGCTGCGCGAAACCTTGAAGCTGGAAAACGCGGCGTAGAACACAGGTCGGTTGACTCGGCTGGCCGCCGGCCCTCTTCCTTCGACACGCTTATACTTCGACGGGCTCAGCATGAGGGTCAATCATTGATCCTCATCCTGAGCCTGACGAAGGATGGATGTCAGGCGCTGCGTCGAAACTCAACTTATCCACTGCCGGCGCGCACACTTTGCGCCTATCGCGCGGCATTCTGCGCGACACATGTTGGATAAGTCGGCGCGGGCGAAATTTTGTCCGAGATTTATGCGATAAAACTTCAACCTCCTCTTGAACCGTTACGGTCAAATCACCAATTGGGCTATATCCCGACAATTGTGAGAAAAACCAACGCGCTGAAGGCTCGCCGACGCCAGCCAGCGTGACCAGCGACCTCTATGTGCAAAAGTCGGTCGGTTCGCAGTCTTACGAACGGCATTTCTAGAGAGGTCGAAAACCTCAAGGCGGCAGTTCGTTTGCACTTTTGCCGCTACAATTTTGTACGGCGGCACAAGAGCCTGCGCGTCACCCCTGCCATGGCGGCGGGTGTTTCTGATAGGCTGTGGACGTTGGCCGCGTTGGTCGAGCAGACTTCCAAGTGAGGCGCGAATGCCTTTGCAAACTGCCGTATCGGGACTGGCACATATTGGCATCCGCGTTCATGACCGTGCGCGCTCACAGCAGTTCTATGAGCTGTTTGGATTCAAGCATGCGTG
The DNA here is from genome assembly GCA_025360685.1 of Pseudomonadota bacterium. Taxonomy (GTDB): domain Bacteria; phylum Pseudomonadota; class Alphaproteobacteria; order Micropepsales; family Micropepsaceae; genus Rhizomicrobium. The sequence continues at coordinate 5,560 of JANYBR010000180.1, read as the reverse complement.
GGGTCCGTTCGGTCCTGAGCAGGTTACGGCCCTGCTGCACCCGTCAGGCCTTGAGATAAATCTGATCGTGAACGCGCCACAACCGGCGTCTCCGAACATCCTGATGGATGTGCCAGAGAAACATGCCGGCTTCACCCACATAGCGCTGAAAATTGGCAACGTCGCCGCGATGGAAGCTGATCTGTCTTCGGCAGGGATCCCGATCAGCGGAAGGCGCGGCAAGGATGCAGTGTTTGTCCGCGACCCGGACGGCAATGTATTGGAGCTTGCCGCCGACTGATTTCGAATTGGGAAACTGCTTTCTCTTGAAGCGTTACGGTCAAATCAGCAATTGGGCGATATCCCGACAACTGGGTACAGAACCAGACCGAAGCGGCGATGGCCGGAAGCCAGACGCCTCAATTCACCGCGAAGATTTTACCCGGATTGAGGATGTTACGCGGATCGAACGCCTTCTTCAGCGTGCGCATGAGCGCGATTTCATCAGCGTTTCGCGAATAGGAGAGATAGTCGCGCTTTTCCAGGCCGATGCCGTGCTCGGCGGAGACTGAACCGCCGCGCTTGCGCAAGGCGCCATAGACGATCTCTTCCACGTCGTGGCGGGCCTTGCTGCCGCCGTCGCCCACGCCGGGAATGAGATGCAGGTTTCCGTCGCCGAGATGGCCGAATACCATCAGGCTCATCGCTGGCCAGCGCGCCTTGAGGCCGTCGCGCACTTCGCAGACGTAGCTTTCCATCTCGACGATTCCGAGGCTGACATCGAAGGTGAAGATGGGCGCGTTCTGTCCGACCTGGAGCACGTCATCGCGCAGCGCCCAGAGACGCTCGCACTCGCCCTTGGACTTGGCGATCGCCGCGTCGGCGATCTCGCCATTCTCCAGTTCGGTGGCAAGCACGCGCTCGAAGCGGGCGTCATCCTCGGCCGTGTCGCCGCCCAGCGCCTCGATCAGCACATAATAAGCATGGCCGTGCGGCACTGGTGGACGGCCCTTGGCGGGCGGCGATGTCACGAGCTTGTAGAAATCCTGCCACATGACTTCGAAGGCCGAGAGCGTGCCGCCGAAGCCGCGCTCCAGGTTTCTCAGTATCTTGGGCAGGTGGGGATATTCGTCGACGGCGAGCAGCGCCATGTTCTGGCTCGAAGGCTTTGGCCGCAGCCTGAGCACGGCGCGGGTGACCACTCCGAGCGTGCCTTCCGAGCCGATGAACATCTGCTTCAGGTCGTAGCCCGCATTGTTCTTGATGAGGTGATTGAGCGAGGACATCACCGTACCGTCCGCCAGCACGACCTCGAGACCGAGCACCAGCTCGCGCATCATGCCGTAGCGCAGAACGCGATTGCCGCCCGCATTGGTGGAGATGTTGCCGCCGATAGTGGCCGAGCCTCGCGCGCCAAGATCGAGCGGAAAGAACAGGCCCTGACCCTCGGCTGCCTCGCAAACGGTCTGCAGGATGCAGCCGGCTTCCACGGTCATCGTCGCGCCCGGCGCATCGATCTGTTCGATGCGGTTCATGCGTTGCAGGGAAAGCGCGATCATGCCGTCGGCACGTGCGCCTTCGACCAGCCCCGTGCAGCCGCCCCAGGGTGCGATGGCCTGTCCGGCTTCGTGGCAGAGACGCAGCACCGAGGCAACTTCGGCCGTCGATCCCGGGCGCACCACCGCGAGCGGCGCACCCAGTGGTCTGCGGGCAAGACCGATCCGCACCGCCTCTTCGCCGTCGATGACCGCGCCATCTGCGAGCAATGCCTTCAGTCGTGTGACGAGATCGCTCATGCCAATCTCCGAAGCTTGGGTTTCGGGCTGTTGCGCTGCGATACTATCCCAATCGGCCGACCGATGCGTCATCGCGATTGCAGGAAATTCACAGCCGCTGGCGGACACAAGCCGTTCAATTCGCGACGAAGCTGATACGCTGCCGCCGACGCGGGGACCTTTCATGAGCCGATACGACGCCATCGTTCTGGGCCTGGGCGCGATCGGAAGCGCAACGCTTTACCAGCTTGCCCGGCGGGGCATGCGCGTTTTGGGCATCGATCGGTTCTCGCCGCCGCATGCCTTTGGCTCCACCCACGGCGAGACCCGGGTGACGCGCCTGGCGATCGGCGAAGGCGCGCATTATACGCCGCTGGCCATGCGGTCGCACGAGATCTGGCGCGAGCTGGAAGCCGCTACCGGCGCCAGCCTGCTGACGACGAATGGCGGCCTGATCATCTCCGGCGCTTCGAGCCGCTCGACATTTCATGGCGCTTCGTTCTTCGCCACCACCGTCGAGGCCGCGCGTCGGCACAGCATTGCGCACGAACTGCTGGACGCGAACCAGATCAGGCGGCGTTTTCCGCAATTCGCGGTCGATGATGAGGAATCTGGTTATTTCGAGCCCAGCGCAGGATTTGTGCGCCCGGAGGAGTGCATACGGGCGCAGTTGACGCTCGCCCAATCGCATGGCGGCGAAATTCTTCGCAACGAGAAAGTCCTGGGATTTGAGGAAAGCGAAAATGGCGTGACGCTGACGGCGGACTCGCGCCGCTATGAAGCCGACACGCTGGTCGTGGCGGCCGGGCCATGGCTGCCGCAATTGCTGGCGGAAAAATATGCGCGGCACTTCAAGATCTATCGTCAGACCCTGCACTGGTTCGATGTCGAAGCCCACCATTCCGAATTCACTCCCGACAGGTTTCCGGTGTTCATCTGGGAATTGCCAGAGCACAGGGGCGGCACTTACGGCTTTCCGGCCATCGACGGTCCCAAAGGCGGAATCAAGATTGCCACTGAGCAGTTCGAATCCACAACCACGCCGGACTCAGTGAATCGCCAAGTATCCGCCGCGGAGCGGGAAAGCGTGTACCGCGACTTTGTCGCGCCGTATTTTTCCGCTGTCGGACCGGCCGGCGTAAAATCCGCGGTCTGTCTCTACACGGTGACCGACGACTTCGGCTTTGTCGTCGACCGTCATCCCCAGTTCGGGCGCATCATCGTCGCGTCGCCCTGTTCCGGACATGGCTTCAAGCACTCGGCCGCTCTGGGTGAAGCGGTGTCCGATCTGGTGCGCCGTCAGCAAAGCCGGTTCGATCTCAGTGCATTTTCTTTTGCGCGGCTTGAAAAGTGAAAGCGCAATCGCATCACCACCCGCAGTGTCAGAACATGGTGGGGTCGTAGCGATCATGGCGCGAACAATCGCATCACTTCTCCTCGCGAGTTTGCTGGCCGGCGGCTCCGCAGCGCGTGCCGCAGACTATGTCCCGCCCAATGGCGCGTGGCAGGCTCATACGCCGCAGGCGGAAGGCTTCGACCCGGTGAAGCTGAAGGCGGCCATCGCTTTCGCCATTGCCAACGAAGTGAAATTTCCGCCGGATCTCGCCAAGGTCGCCGACGTGCGCGATCTGCGTATCGCCATCCCGCTGCAATTCTCCGGGCCTTTTTCCGATCCTATCGGCCCGCTGAAGCCGCATGCGCCGTCGAACGGCGTCATCCTGCGTCACGGCTATATCGTCGCCGAGTGGGGCGACAGCGAGGCGGTGGACATGACCCATTCGGTGACCAAGACGTTCCTGTCGTCGGTCGCCGGTGTCGCTTTCGACCGGAATCTGATCCACGACGTCAACGACCGGGTGATCGACTATGTCCGGCCCACGCCGGATTTTCTTCTGCCGCACAACCAGCCGGTCACCTGGGACCAGATGCTGCGGCAGACCAGCGGCTGGGTCGGCACGATCTGGGGCAAGCCCTGGTGGGCAGACCGGCCGGGCAAGAATCCCTGGGACGAACTCGCCGCAGGACCGCCGCCAGTTGGCACGGAGTGGAAATATTCCGACGTGCGTGCCAACGCCCTGGCTCTGGCCTTGACCTATCTCTGGAAGCGTCCGCTGCCGGATGTTCTGCGCCGCTATGTGATGGATCCAATCGGCGCGTCCGATAAGTGGCACTGGGAGGGCTACCGCAATTCCTGGGTGACGATCGGTGGCAGGCGCATTCACGTCGTGCCTGGAGGCGGGCATTGGGGCGGCGGCATGTTCATCTCCGCGCGCGACCTTGCGCGCATGGGACTGCTCGGTTTGCGCAAGGGAGAATGGGGAACGCGCCGGATATTGTCGGAACAATGGATCGCACAGGCGCGAACCCCAACCGGCCCCAATCCGGGCTATGGCTACATGAACTGGTTCCTCAACACGGATCGCAAATTATTTCCGGCCGCGAGCGAGGATTGCGTGGCGTTCATCGGCAATGGCGACAACATTGTCTTCATCGACTATCGGCACGACATGGTTGCGGTGGTGCGCTGGATCGACGACGCACAAAAGGCGCAGTTCGTGGCGCTGCTCGAGGCCGCGATCAGCGGTCCGGACGCGGCGCCGCCGCAGTGAAATAAGCGTTGCGGCATCTGGGTTTCGTTAACTTCGTAAACCCACAAAGTTCGACTTTATTAACCATGCCGCCGCTATGGTTCCCGCTGTCATGCTGTGCGGATCCGGTCGCTGCCGGATCGCCATTTGGGGCTGCAACGTGCAACGCCGTGACACGGTGAAACGGCATGGCTCCGGGCAAAGCGAATCTTTCTGTCGCCAGCTCCGCGCATATGGAAGCGCCAAGCCGGCACGCCGCTTCCGCGGACAGGCTCGCGTCATTGTTCGCGCCGCTCGATCAGCTGCTGCTGGCCGGCGGCGACGAACGGCTTGCGCTGGTGGGACAGAGCGGCCTCAACATCTATGGCTGCAAACCGGCGCCACGGCCGGAAGCGATCTGCTTTTCTTCGTCGACTGCCTCGTCGATTTCCGGACGTGCCTACCTGCACGCACGCAATGCGCAGGAGAGGCTGGTCGAACAGGCTGCCGTGAGTGGGCTCCTTGAGAGTTTCGACTCGCGTATCGAACAAGCGCGCCACACATTGCGACTCTATCTTGGACTGGAGGGAACCGGCAGCGAGGTCGTGTTCGCGCCGTCGGGAACCGATGCACAGCTTTTGGCGGTTCTGCTGGTGCAGCTGTTTCTCGGCTCGCCCCTCACCAGCATTGTCGTCGGCGCGGATCAAACCGGAAGCGGCACTGAGTTTACCGCAAGCGCCCGGCATTTCGGCGCACGCACGGCGCGCGGCAAGTCCGTCCTGAAGGGTGCGCCGGTTACACAAGGCGCCTGCGAAATCGAAAAGATCGACATTGCGTTTGCCGACGAAAGCGGTGCCATGCGGTCCGCACTCGAAATGGACCGCAGCGTGTGGGATGCGGTTGCCGACGCGATCGCGAAGGGCCGCAAGGTATTTCTCCAGGCCATGAATGCATCCAAATTCGGCTGGAGGGCGCCGTCGGATGAGTGCATGGCAAGAATCTCGCTCACCTGGCCCGGTCAGGTACAGATTGTGGTGGACGCCTGCCAGATGCGGATTGGCCGCGTCCGGCTTCGCGAACTTCTCGCGCGCAATCATATTGTCCTGTTCACCGGATCGAAGTTCTTCTCGGGTCCAGCCTTCAGCGGTGGACTGCTCATGCCGAAACTTGTTTCGGACAGACTCGCCCATGCGCACGGATTTGCGCCCGGCGCCTTCGGGTATGCCGACCGGTCGGACA
>JANYBR010000178.1 GCA_025360685.1 Pseudomonadota bacterium | reverse complement strand
CCCCTGTCGCCGGTGCAACGCTATAAGCGCGACCTGCCGCTGGCCCCCATCGTCTAGCGGTTAGGACGCGGCCCTCTCAAGGCTGAAACAGGGGTTCGATTCCCCTTGGGGGCGCCAACAAGATCAACACTTTACAAGATTGTCTGGGCCGCTCTCAAACCTGTTGCGCCGCCGCGTAGCTACGATCGCGACGTGCGAACAGTACCGCTCATTGCAGGCCGTGCTTGGAACGGCAGCGACTTATGTCGTCGCCGGGATTGGCCGAGACTTCGCTCGCGCTGCTGAGTAGTCGAAAGCTGGCGCGCCTAGCTCAAATGGAAATCGTCTCGAGCTGGGCACAATCGGAACCATCGCGCCGAACCCGCGTGAGGGCGGTCGTTCTGACCATCTGACTCAATTTGTTTTTGTGCTTCGGAACTGCGACTCCCGTTCCTCCCAGGTCGGCCCTTGTGGACTGCGAGTTTATTCTCGACCGGCGGTGGCAACGTGAATTGCGTCTTGCTGCCAGACGAATGCTCCGAAAATCATCGAAATCGGCCGAGCTTCGTCGCCGAGCGGCGCCAGAAGCACTTCGCCAACCAGCCACGTCTTGTCTTCGAAGCCGGCCCGCCCGGTCAGCCGCAATGGGCGATCTTCTTCGAATACTGTGTCGAGGCACTTCTGCCACCGGGCGGAAATGGCGGCCGGCAACACGTGGTCGATCCGTTGGCCGCTGATAGAGCCAAACACTTGCTCAACGTTGGTGCCCGCCAGTCGAACGCGATAGGCGCGCGTCGTCGGAGACAAGTGGCGTACCTCGAAGAGCGCCACATGCTTGAGAAACTGCGACATGCCAGCGGGATTCATATCGGCTCGCTCCGGACGTTTGCGATCCCCGCAACATGCCTTCCAATAGGCCAGAGCTTGCTTAAGTTCTTCGCGCACAAATCCCAGTGTCCAGTCCTGCGTCACAGGCGGAAGGGACAGTTCCAGTGGATCTTGAATGCGAACATCCATGGCATCAGTTTCGATTGGCATACGTTGCCACCTTGTTAATGCTTCGACAGCAACGGAGGTCATTTCAGAAGCGGAACTGTTAACCGACAAAACTGGGCGCGCGACGAGTACTGCAATCCAGCTATGTTTTATTGTTCCCTGGGGGCCGGAAGCGGACGTTGGTTACCGGGAAGAGGAACAGCCAATTTTTGATCCAGCGCGCGGGTGGAATGTAGCCAGGAGCGTAAAGAGCGTTTAACCATCCCCACGACAATAACTCCGAATGTGGTGCGCCAAGAGCCCCTTGCCGGCACTGCTTGCATTGGTCTGCTTCGATACGCGCGGAGACTGGCGACTTCAGGCACCAAAGCTCCGCAGATTTCCGGTTGATCGTTCCTGGAAAGGAAGTCAGCGACGTCGATCGCGGAGTTGGCAGGCGCTCTCTGGCGCCGGCCAGCCCGACTCTGCTTCTCTAATTTGTTGAACCGCTATTGTGGTGCGGCAAGCGAGATCGGGTAAAGCGTCTCGGTGCCCCTGGCGTTTGGAGCAGTATCCGTCCACCAAGTTCCGCTGAGAGTGCCGTTGGCCATGTGCGTGTACTGCACAACGCCGGTATAGTCTCCCAGCGCGAAGTGCACTGTCAGCACGCCGCTCACATAGCTGCCGGATCCCTCGCTGTTGTTCGGCGGAGCCCACTTTACATAGCAGCCCACGCCGTTCGACGTAATTGTCGCCTGGCCATGATAGGTTGCCGAACTGTTCGGATTGGTGCCGCTTACGGAATAGCGCCCGGCGATTGGACATTGGGCCGAGTAGGTTTGCGCTTGCGCTGTCGATGAGAAAACAACAAGCACGAGGCCCGCGATCGAGCCAATCGATTTCAGATTCATGACTTCCCCTCTTTTTTTGGCGGCGGTTAGCGACTGCCCTCAGAACGGCCGTAATCATCCGCCTCGTCCTGGATGACCTTCTCTATGACCGAATGATAATCCCGATCCGCGGTTCGTTGAAGCCGCTTTGGGTAGCTGCAGCAGCTGACGGGCGGGACACCAGACCGCGTCCAGGAAAGACGCGGATCTGGCGGCGCGCGTTCGCCAAATTGATCGCGGGTCTGACGCCCGGCACGTTTGGTTTGAGAGCTTTGACCGAGCCCGAAAGCGCACTAGGCTACTACCCGAAAAAGACACAGGAGCTGGGTATGGATGGACTTCAACTGCGGTCGCTAGCCACGAATGAGGGCGAACTTCAACTCTCGCTGATGCGCGTTCCGGTAACAGAACCCGGACCCGACGAAGTGTTGGTGCGGGTCGACGCGTCACCGATAAATCCGTCCGACATCGGTCTGTTGTTCGGTGCTGCTGACATGCGCAATGCGCAATTCTCCGGCAAAGGCGCCGATATCAGAGTCACTGCTCCGATCCCGGAAGCCTACCGCCGCGCTATGGCCGCGCGTGCCGGCCAGTCACTGCCCGTCGGCAATGAGGGCGCCGGCGAAGTCATCAAGGCCGGCGCCAATGCGCAAGACCTTCTCGGCAAGACCGTCGCGATACTCGGCGGTGCAATGTACGCACAGTATCGCACGCTAAAGGCCTCCGACTGTCTGCGATTGCCCACGGGCACCACTGCGGCGGAAGGCGCCTCGTGTTTCGTCAATCCGCTCACGGCTCTTGGAATGACCGAGACAATGCGCCGCGAGGGACACACCGCTCTCGTCCACACCGCTGCCGCGTCGAACCTGGGCCAGATGCTGAACAAGATTTGTCTGAAGGACGGCATCCAGCTCGTGAACATCGTTCGCAGTGCTGAACAAACTGCGATTCTTCGCAAAATCGGCGCGGTGCATGTTGCGGACTCAAGTAAGTCGTCCTTCATGGAAGATCTGGTTGCCGCATTGACGGACACCGGCGCGACGATTGCGTTCGACGCAATAGGCGGAGGCAAGCTCGCGGGACAAATCCTCACGGCCATGGAAGCCGCGGCCGTCCGTAAGATGAAAGACTTCAGCCGCTACGGCTCGACTACCTACAAACAGGTCTACATCTATGGCGGTCTGGACACCGGGCCCACCGAACTCAATCGGGCATTCGGCATGTCCTGGGGTTTGGGCGGTTGGCTTCTCACACCGTTCCTGATGAAGATAGGGCCGGTCGAAATCGAAAAGCTGCGCCAGCGCGTTGCGAACGAGATCAAGACAACATTCGCGAGCCACTACACAAAGACGATCTCGCTCGCGGAAGCCCTCAGTACCGACGCCATCGCCGCCTACAACAAGAAGTCGACAGGGGAGAAGTACCTGATCAATCCGAACAAGGATGTTTGAATGTCCGCCGTGCATCGATAGTGGCTGGTGCCACGAAGCCGCTGGAGCCATGGGTCAGCCCCGGAGCAATAGCGATCCGAGTATGACTCCTTCTCATCGACTGGCGCAGAAGTTGTAAACGCTTATTACAAGCGCTGCCCGTCTGAACGTTTGAACGGTCTGATTTCAAACAGTTTCGTGAATTGGTACGATTTTTGCTGTCGATGATGGCGGATCTTTAGCTTGAGGGGATACGGATGAGAAATATGTTGACGCTGGCGGCCGTCACGCTTGGAACGCTCATGGTGAGCGCGCCGGCCTTCGCAGGTACCGATGGATTTCATGTTCCTGAGCCGATGTCGATGTCGCTCCTGGCGGGCGGTATCGTTGTCATCGCAGCCGTGAAGCGCATGCGCCGCAAGTGACATTGGCGCCGAATCGGCGCCGTGGATTCGTTGTAGGCGCGAGACCAAAGACCGATATGCGCGTTGCAGCGGTGGCGTCGTAGGTCCGTTTCGGCGGTGTCCTCGGTTCTGGAAGCTCGGCAGCGAATCAACAGGAGAAGTATGGGATGGACAATTTCATGAAGATCCTCGGTCTCGGGCTGATCTCGATGTTGATCTCTACCGATGCGGCATTGGCTGATGCGTTTGCCGTTCCCGAGCCGAGCAGCATGAGCCTATTCGCGATCGGCGGGATCAGCTTGGTCCTCGTCGCACGATTGCTAAAATATCGGAAATCGTATCCGGAAGCTGGCTGACCAACCGTTCGTTCGCGCATGACTAGGTACGTCACCTCCCAACGCACCTGGATGATCTGCTGGCAAAACGCGCGCGCAGGACTCTGGGGCCTTGGCTCGCTCATCGCTATCGCATTGATCGTTGGTACGCCAGCGTTCGGCGCAGACCAAAACAATCCGGCGTGGCGCGCCGCCCACCAATTGATGGGTGCGCAACTTCCGTCGGGCCAATTTGCCTTCGAGCATGACTTTCTCCTCGGAGGAAAACGCCCAGACACCGAAGTCGGTCTCGGGCGGATGGCCTACATCACCAGAGAGGCGGCAGCTGCCTACGGACTCTCTCAATATTTTCTCAACGACAACAACCCTGGCGTCGCGCGTTCGCTCGCGGCGGTGTTACGCAATTTGGCAAAGCATTCGCTGCCGATCGGCAAGGCCACCGGCCAGGAGACCCTTGAGTCTACCGGGATTCTGGCGCTCCCTTTCGGTCGCTATAAGCTTCATGGCACGCTCTTGCGGCTCGGTCTCCTCTATCGGCCAGACGGGAACGGGCGTCTCGTCTCGTATGATCGCTCCTACGAGACGGCTTGGGGCGGCGCGACGGCACTTTCACTGCTGACAGAGCTACAATTCTATCGCGTCAGCCACGACGGCCAATTTGCGTCGCTGCGTCGCGAATGGTTGGAGGGCCTGTTCGTTTTATATGACGGCGTTGGAGGCTTTCGCAGCCTTCCGGAATCGATCGACGAGAATGACTTGTCGAATGGCGAAGTCTGGCTGGCTTTGGCATATTACCTGCGTCTCTTTCCGGATGATCGCGCGACCGCCGCCATCGTAGCGCGAGTGGATGACCACTTGATGCGGACTTACATCGCCAGGCCCGACGCATTCTTTTATTCGTGGGGGATGAAGGCCGCCGCCCAAAGGCTCGCTGCAACGTCGGACGCCAGGTTCATCCGCTTCATCGCTCAACAAACTCGCACCTATCTCGACGGCATCGGCAGGCCTTCCGATTCTGCAGAAAATAGCTGCGCTGATGTCGAAGGACTGGCGACAGCCTTTGGCGTGCTCAGCGCGACGGCTCACCCCGACCGGGATCTCATGCGACGTCTACGTCAGCGGATCGACAGCGAGATGACCAAAAACCGTTCGCTCCAGATCCAGCCGGGCCAGAGCCGCATTGCACTCGGCAACGACACCTATCTCTACTCCCCGACAGTGGCTGATTATGCAGGGGCGTTCCTTGCCGGGACGCATCAGCCCTATGTGCGAATCGATTACACCGAACACTGCATTTGCGCGCTGCTGGAGTTGGGTGAAGGCAAGCATTGAGGCGACTTGCGCGCAAACTGCTCTGTCGCTCATCCCGGCAGCTGTTCTATGATGACTGCCACAACACAACTCGACGTGCGAGCGCAAGGAGCAACTGCCCATGGAAGCGGATTTGGCATCGGTCTCGAGCGAACTTGAGCGGCTTCTGCGGCTGCGCAGCATCGTGTTCGGTATGCAGTTGTTTGAGCGGCGCGAGGATATGGAAGCGATTTCGCGCATCCGGCGGCCGCAAGCTGTGCACACGCTCGATCAGATCGTCGGACAGGCATCGCGTCTGGGCTGGACTGTTGGGATTACGAGCGAAGATCTGGTCGGCGCGCAATGCCGGGCGGTTGTCGGGTTGGGTGCGGCAAAAACAGACGCATGGTATTCCGGCGCGCACATGAAGGGCGTGTGGTTCTCGACTCTCGAGGACGCAGGGGCACATCAGCGCGCGATGAACTGCGTGCCCGACGGACGCTTTCAGGCGCTTGCGGTCGGCCCGCTCGCGGCAGGCAAGCTTACGCAACCGGACATAGCACTCTTTTACGCGACGCCAGGCGCCATGATCTATTTCATCAATGGTCTGCAGTGGTCGGGATACAAACGCTTCGACTGGAGCGTCGTCGGCGAGTCCGCCTGCGCCGATTCTTGGGGACGCGCGCTCTCGACACGGCTGCCGAGCCTATCGATTCCGTGCTTCGCCGAACGCAGGTATGGCGGCGTGCTGGACGACGAAATGCTCATGGCCTGTCCGCCCGAATATCTCGTCAAGGCGATCGAGGGAATGCAGGCGTTGGCGAAGAACGGTTTCCGCTATCCATTCCCTCAGTACGGCGTGCAGCAGGATGTCCGCGCCGGCATGGCTGTGAGCTATTCGAACAAGGCGTGAGCTCAAATTCCGCCAAGTCCAGCATGCCCAATTCGGTGTGCTTCCGACGCTCATTCGGTCGATCGGCGGCATCTCCACCACCGGCAACCCGTCCGGCGCGGCGACGGCTCACCAATATGATCGGGAAGCGTGTTTCTGCGACTTCAGGGTCGTCAGCTACGTAGTCATACGGATGGCCGGATCAATGTCTCGTTCATGAACGCGGGCCAGCATCCAGATTGAAGCAGAGATCGCAGAAACGCTCAGACATGAAGATCCCGGCTCACGGCGAAATTCCGCAGGAGCCGGTTCCTGTGCGAGGACGATCGAGACTTAGTATCGAGTTCGAGGCGCATTGGCGCGCCTTGCCGAAAGCAGGGCTCATACCCGCGCGCAGCGCCTTTCGTCCTCAGCGTGCGGCTCGCTTTCTCAGACACTTGGTACTTTGCGATGCGAACCTGGAAGGCGAACCTGCGATCACGATGCGATTGATCGGCAGCGAGTTTGAATCGTATATCCACCGCAACGTCCGAGGCGAGGACTATCTGCAGTTTCTTCCCGAAAGGTATCGGCGCGGCGCGATTGACTCCGTTCGTCAGATCATCGCTCGCCCCTGCGGTCTTTGGCAGGTGACGCCGCTGCACTATGAGAGGGGCTTCGTACGCAATGTTGAGATCACGGTGTTTCCGTTGAAACCGGAAAGCGGTGGATCGTTTCAGTTGTTGATCCTGACGCAATTCCTCGGCGGGCCGCTGATGTCGCACTCCGCCAGAGACCGGCTCGTGCTGGCCGACACGGCGCTCGACTTTCAGTACATTGATGTCGGCGCCGGCGTGCCGATCTTGGCGCTAGCTGGCTAGTGCGGCCGGTTTCCTCCCCAGTTCCTTCAGGAACGGTTCCGCATAATCGATGCGGCCGGTCATCTTTTTCGGATCGCCCGACGCGAGCTGATATACGGCTTCGGCGATATATTCGATTGGCTGGACTCTGTCCCTGGTGTTTTCATTTATCAGACCGTGTACAGCGACGCCGGGCGTGTCGACCAGGCCGGGCGACACGACATTCACGGCAATTCCGTCGTCATATACCTCTGACGCCAGCCCGGTCGTAAATCGCTCGAGAGCCGCCTTGCACATACCGTACACGGTGCCGCCGCGCACGCCGGCCATGTAGGGCTGCTTGGGATGAATGCCAGCCGGCGACGAAATGTTGACGATCCAGCCGGATTTGCGCGCCTTCATCGCGGGCAGCACGAGTTGCGCAAGATGGAAGGGCGCATAGACCTGGACCTCCAGCATGAGCTTGAAGCGCTTCTCCGTGAATTCGGCGACCGGCGCAAAGTAGGTGATCGCCGCGTTGTTGATCAGGATGTCGATCGGCCCGAAGGTCTTTTGCGCCTTCTCGACCAGCATCTCGCGCTCGCGCGCCTGAGCGAGATCCGCCTTGATGAAAGTGACATCGGCGCCAGTCTTGCGTACGCGCTGGACAGTCTCGTTCAGCGTTCCGGGCAGCCGGCTCTCGCCGCTTTCCGCAGTCCGCGCAGAGACGACGATCTTCGCGCCTTCCATACCAAGACGCACCGCAATCGCCGCGCCGATGCCGCGACTGGCGCCGGTCACCAGTGCAACCTTGCCGTTCAGTTGTCCCGCCATTTCCATCTCCCTGTTTGGGCAAAGCCTAGGCCGAGCGATGCGGGTCGTAAACTAGATGCGACTTTTGTGCGTGGCGGCGTACCAGGCAAAGAAGATCGCGGGCAGAACCATCAGTCCGGCAGAAAAGAATGGCGCATCGACGCCGATATTGGAAAATGTGAGCGCTGCGATAGAAGGACCGATCAGGCGCGCTGCCGCCCCGACCGCATTGTTCAGTCCAAGATATTGGCCCTGATGTTCCCAGTCGACATTGCGCGAGAGCAGCGAGGAAACGTTTGGCCAGGCGACCGACTGCCCGAACGCCGACACCGCCAGCAAGGCCACAATCATCCAGCCGCCGACAGAAAATGGCTGCAGCGACGCGCAAATTGTCGTCAGCGCCATGCCCGCCGTCAGTACGCGTGCTTCACCAAATCGCTTTGACAGCGGCCCGGTAATCGCGATCTGGCAGATCGCGGCCACGACGCCAGTCACCGCAAACGCGCCGCCGACCTGTTGCGGTCCCCACTCGAAACGCGCCTGCGTCCACAAACCGAAGACCGACTCGATGCCGTTGAACGCGCAACCGGCGAGAAATGTCACCAGCATCAGTCGGCTGACCACCGGATTGTTGGCGGCTGTGGCGAGGATCGCCCAGCGGCTGGGCTTCGCGGAAATGCGGCGATGAGCACGGCTCTCTTTCAGAAACGCGACCAGTCCGATAACGCAAAGTCCCGAGAGGCCCGAAGCGATCAGCAGCGGGATGCGAAAGCCGGCATGTCCGGCGGACGGGTGCGCAAGCAAGCCGCCAAGCGCCGGCCCGACGATGAATCCGATATTATAGGCGGCGCCGAGCAGCGACATTTTTGCGGTGCGCTCGTGCGGCGGCGTGACGTCGGCGATGTATCCCTGAATGACCGCGCCATTGCCGCTCGCCGTGCCGCCGAGGAACCGGACGATGAATGCCACCAAGATGTTGGGTGCGTATGCGAGCGCCAGGTAGCACAGGCAGTTGCCCATGACCGTACTGATCAGGATCGGCTTGCGCCCGACCGTGTCGGACAGCCGACCCCAGAATGGTTCGCCAAAGAAGGCGCCCATCGCATAGGCCGAAAAGATCAGCGCGATCTGCCAGGCCGGCGCCTGGAAGGATTTCGCATAGAACGGCAGCAAGGGAACAATGATGCCGAAGCCCAGCAGGTTGATGAACATCACGGACAGCAGGGTCGGCAGAGCGGCCGCTGAGACGCTTTCGGCGTGAGGGTTTTGGCTGTCGGAGTTCATCGCTGTAGAGTTCTTATTGTGTGCTTCGGCGTCGGTGGCAAGGCGCTTGCGGTCGCATCCCACAAAGAGGCAGAGATGAGTCCAATTCGTGCGTGTGCGCTCATCGCGCTGCTGGCTTTGACGTCTGGTTCGTCTGCGGAAACGACGTCTGATTGGCGCAGTGTCGATCCGCAAAATCTGGTGTTGATCGACACGAAATACGGCCAGGTCGCGGTCGAACTGGCGCCGGAGTTCGCGCCAAACCATGCGGCGCGGTTGCGAGCGCTGATCCGCGCGCACTTTTATGACGGTCTTTCGTTCTATCGTGTGATCGACGGGTTCGTGGCGCAAGGCGGCATCGGTGAAGGCACCGCCTCGACGACGGACCATCCGGTTGCGGCCAAGGACTTGGCGATGTGGCCGCCGCTCAAGGCGGAGTTCGACCGAATTTCGAAGCCGCAGCCTGCTTTTACACCTCTGGGGAACGCTGACCCCATGGCGTCTGACGTTGGTTTTGAAGATGGCTTTCCAGTGGCGCGCAATGGTGACGAGGGGCGCGAATGGCTCATTCATTGTCCAGGCACGTTCGCGTTTGCGCGCGACAATCGTCCCGATACGGCCACGACCGAATTCTACATCGTCATCGGCGAGGCGCCGCGCCGGCTGGATCGCGCTCTGAGCGCATTCGGGCGCGTCCTGTCGGGCATGCAGTATCTGCAAAAGCTGGAACGCGGCGATGTGGCGATCGACAACGGGGTTATCGCCGATAGCAGCAAGCGCGATCCGATTATACGGATGCGCATCGCCGCCGACATTCCGGTTCAGGATCGGCGCGCCTACCGGGTCATACGCACGGATTCGGAGGCTTTCGCGGATGCGGTCGAACTGCGCCGTCATCCGACGTCGCCGTTCTATTTCCGCAAGCCGCCGCCCGTGCTCGACATTTGCTCGGTGCCGGTCGACGTCAAGCGCTTTGCGCCATAGCCAGCTCTAATGCATGCGCCGGTTGCGTCCGTCGCGGTTGGAAGGATAGGGCAGGTCGCCGTTGGTTCCTGCCCAAAGCACCCTGTCGTACGCGCCGGCATCGATGCGATCTTCCGCTGAGAAATCGAACGAAGTTGTCTTTGCGGCCCAATAAGCCACATCGTGCCTGGGCTTCAAGAGAGTTGAACCCTGCTGTGGGGGCAATGGCAGGGATGTGGAGCGCAACATGTCCGGCACGCGCGCGCGATAGGTCCAGTCCCGCTCCGAAAGGTCGAACACGCTTCCCATCGGTTTGGCATTGCCATCGTGGAAGTTCAGCGGCTTGAGGCCAAGTACGACTTCCATGGTTCTGAGAAGATTGACGGTGGTGTAGCGATCGGAAACGACCGCGCCGTGTTTGACATAAGGTCCCGCAACGAACGCAACCGAGCGATGGGCGTCGACATGATCCGGGCCATCCTGGGCGTCGTCTTCGACAACGAAGATCAGCGTATCCCTGGCAAACCTGCTGTGCGCAACGCGCTCGACGAGCAAGCCGACCGCATAATCATTGTCGGCGACCTGCGTCTCGGGCGTGTTCACGCCATCGCTCGCGGTGGCGAAATTTCCGGTGTGGTCGTGCATGAACCGGACGGTTTCCAGACGGGGCAGGGAACGTTTCTTTTCGTATAGCGAAAACTCGCGCTCCCATTCCTTGAAGCGCCAATAGTCCGCGAACTGATTGTCGAAGCCGCGAAAATAGGGATCCGTGAAGGGCGCGAGCTCCTTGCTCATGGGAAACGCAACGCGCAACTTTTTGGCCGCGGGATCATGATCGAGCGGCAGGAGCAGGTTGGGTGGCAAAACCGGTACATAGCGGACCAGGTCGACGAAGAAGCCGTAGTTGCGCACGCTCTCGTGGGCACGCAGAGCGGCATTCCACAGGTAACCTTGCTCGCGTTCGCCGTTTGGACCGTCCGGCGCGGTCTGGTTGGCACTGCCCGGCAAAAGATCGGGATCTGGATCGCCAAGCGAAAACGCGTCGAGACGAGCGTTATGCGTCAGTGCCACGTTCACGCCTCTCGTCGAACCTTCATAGTCGTAGCTGAGGCCGCGTCCGGCATAGTTCACCGGCATTTGCTTTTCGGTGACGTCGGTGGTCGACCACTGCCAGCCGTCGCCGCTTGCCTCGCCGCTATCGAAGAAGGCGTCGAGTGCCACGAACTCGCTGGCGAGTGCGTGCTGGTTCGGCGTCATCGACGGTCCGAACTGGACGAGATCCGCGTCGCCGTCCGCACCGGCGAGATCACCAAGGATCTGGTCGTAGCTGCGGTTTTCGCGCACGATGTAGATGACGTGCTTGATGCGCTTGCGCAGTGCGGCCATGATCTTCGCGTCAGCGGGCGAAAGGACTTCGCGAAATCCGTTATTGTCGGCGCTGATCGCCGTCAGCCTCTTGAGCGTGTCGGTATCGGGCACCGGTATGCTGGCGATACCACCGGTCGTCTGCTGCCAGACATATTGATTGCCGGCGCGCTTCTGGTCGCTGTCCGTGCACGCAGGCGCCTTCGCCGCGATGGGCTTGCAATTATGCGGGTTGGGACCGGCCGGGCTCTTGCCGTTGGTGACATAGAGCGTTTGCCCGTCGCTGCTGACACTGACCGCATTGGGCTGCCAGGCGGTGGGAATAAGACCGATCATCGCGGGCTTGGGTGAAAGACGAACCACACCAACCGCATTGATCCCGCCTTCGCTGATGTAAAGCCACTTTTCGTCCGGAGAGAGAGCAAGGCTGTTGGGCGCCGCGCCGGGCAGGTGGGCATTCGCGCCCCAGCCGACTGGCGCGCGGACGCGGATCGACTGAATGACTTTGTTGGTCTGTGTGTCGATCTCCAAGACGCGATCGGAATTGTCCGCCGCCACGAACAGGCGCGAGCCCTCCGAGTTCAGGACCATTCGGTTCGGATTGCCGTCGATCTTGATGCGCGCCACGACGTGAAGTGCGTCGACGCGCTTGAGAACGACGATTTCGCGATCGCGCTCGCTGGAAACATAGGCCGTTCCATCCGCGCCTACGACAATTCCGTAGGGAAATTCGCCTCCGGGCTGGCCGGATTTCGCCGGATCCAGCTTGCCCGGACGAAGATCCAGTTCTTGCGTGACCTTGCCCTGACGCAGATCGACGAGCGAAATCGAATCGTTCTCGTAGTTCGCGACCACGAGCTCCTGACCGCCGGGCATGAGTGCAACACCTGCAGCCATCGGCTTGAGGACCTCGGCGTTGCCGCGAATGAGTCCATTTCCGGACGTGTGACCGAGTGGGATTAGCAGCCCGCTCTCCGCCCAAACTCCGATCGCATCCCTGTGATAGGTGTGAATGTTGTCGTCGACGCCGCCCGCGATGTAGAGCGTCGTACCGTCGGCGCTTTGCGCGAGGCCGCCATAGCTGTTCGGTACATGGACATCCTGCTGCGGCTTGAGGCCGCCCAAAATCGCGTAGACGAAAAGGTGCTCAGTCGAGGCTTCGGCAACGCGTTTGCCGTCCGGGCCGCGCCAGGAATTGAAGCCGGCCGTCAGCACGAAGAGCGTCTTGCCGTCTGGCGATAACGCCGTCGTCGCTCCGCCACCGACGAGCTGCTTGCCGACGACCGGCAAGTCCGCCGACAGCGACTGGAAATCCGATCCCGGAGCGGCAGTCGGAGTTACGAGCTGCCCAGTTGGAAGCCACAGCTTGTCGTCCGCTGCTGCCGCAGCGCCGCACAGGACGGCAGCGACCACCGTCATCATGGATAGGAGTCTCATGTTTACGGGTCCTGGGCTTGCGGCAATCGGATAACCGACGCATTCGTCAATTGTGCGACAATTGTCAGCGGCCCTTGAATACCGC
>JANYBR010000479.1 GCA_025360685.1 Pseudomonadota bacterium | reverse complement strand
CAACTATGCCTGGCCCACGGCGCAGATCGCCGTGATGGGCGCCAAGGGCGCGGTCGAGATCATCTTCCGCAACGAGCGCGGCAATCCCGACGCCATCGCCGAGCGCACCAAGGAATATGAAGACCGCTTCCTCAATCCGTTCGTCGCCGCCTCACGCGGCTATATCGACGACGTCATCCGTCCGCAGTCAACACGCTGGCGCATCGCGCGTTCGCTACGCATGCTGCGCAACAAACAGGTCGCGCAGATCTGGAAGAAGCACGACAACATTCCGTTGTGAGGCGGCGCTTAACTTCTCAACCACCAACCGTCATCACCCGCGCATGCGGGTGATCCACAATGACTAGTCGAGGGAAGCCTCGGACAATCTTTATGGGTTGCCCGCATGAAGCGGGCGATGACGGACGGTTTTGGTGGTGGAGATTGGTATTCTGCTTGAACGCATTTGTCGGGATATAGCTCAACTGGTGATTTGACCGTCACGGTTCAAGTGCGGGCTGGAGATTTACAAAACATATTTTGAAAAAAATCGGCGCGCGAAAAGTTATCCAACAGTTCGCGACGATTTCACGCCCAAGAATCCGCGCAGCGCTTGGAAATTGTTTCGTGGAGGTGTTGGATAAGTTTTTCTGAATGCTGAAAATCCAGCCCAGAAATCACCATAGCCGGGTCAGGCCCGGCCATGGTGACGGTGGTGATTCTTACCTTTCACCTGCCACTCCCATCCGCCCAGCATTCCATTTCCACCCGGGCGCCGAGGATCAGCTGATGTGCGCCGATGGCCGTGCGCGCGGGAAAACGCCCAGCCTTGAAGTGAGGGGTGTAGACTTTGTTGAACGCGCCCCACTCGGCCATGTCGGCGAGATAGACCACCGCCTTGAACACATGCTCGAAGCCGAGGCCCGCCTCTTTCAGCACGCTTTCGATGTTCTGCATCATCTGCCGGCTCTCCGCGTCGATGCCGCCGGGAACGAGTTCCATCTTGCCCGGCGCATTGCCGATGGCTCCCGACAGGTAGACCACGTCGCCCATTCGGACAGCCTGACTGAACGGCAGGTTTGCCGTTCTCGACGCGGGTGAATTGATAAAGGTCAGCATGGGTCAGGCTCCTGTTCTGGCGTGATGTGTCGGCGGCCGTTGATATCACGCCGGAAGCAAGCAGCGCGCGGCCGGACCGGCCAGTCCGAAACCGAGTGAAGCGGTCCCGCGCAAACGCCGAGCCCGGTTTACGGATCGGTCATGACACCCTAAAACCTTGGCCCATCAGGCCCTTCCAGTGCCCGGCCGGGGGAAACGTTGTTCAAGAAGATATTGATTGCCAATCGCGGCGAGATCGCCTGCCGCGTCATCAAGACGGCCCGCAAGATGGGCATCAAGACGGTCGCCGTCTATTCCGATGCCGACAAGGACGCGCTCCATGTCGAGATGGCCGATGAGGCGGTCCATATCGGTCCGCCACTGTCGGCGCAGTCCTATCTTGTCATCGATCGCATCATCCAGGCTTGCCGCGATACCGGCGCGGAGGCGGTGCACCCCGGTTACGGTTTTCTCTCCGAACGCGAGGCTTTCGCCAAGGCGCTCGAGAAGATCGGCGTCGCCTTCATCGGCCCGAACGTCAAAGCCATCGCCGCAATGGGCGACAAAATCGAATCCAAGAAGCTGGCGCAGGCGGCCAAGGTCAATACCGTTCCCGGCTTCATCGGCGAGATCAAGGACGATGCGCACGCGCGCAAGATCGCCAAGGAGATCGGCTATCCGGTGATGGTGAAGGCCTCGGCCGGCGGCGGCGGCAAGGGCCTGCGCATCGTTCACAAGGAAGACGAACTGGTCCAGGCGATCAAGTCGTCGCAGAACGAAGCCAGGGCGAGCTTCGGCGATGACCGTCTGTTCATCGAGAAATTCGTCACCGAGCCGCGTCACATCGAAATCCAGCTGATCGGAGACAAGCACGGCAACGTCCTCTATCTCAACGAGCGCGAATGCTCGATCCAGCGCCGCCATCAGAAGGTGATCGAGGAAGCGCCGTCGCCGTTCCTCGATGCCGCGACGCGCAAGGCGATGGGCGAGCAGGCCGTCGCGCTGGCGAAGGCCGTCGGCTATGACAGCGCCGGCACTGTCGAGTTCATCGTCGACAAGGACCGCAAGTTCTACTTCCTGGAAATGAACACGCGCCTGCAGGTCGAGCATCCGGTGACGGAACTGACTACGGGCCTTGACATCGTCGAGCTGATGATCCGTTCGGCCGCCGGCGAGAAGCTGCCCATCAAACAGATCGACGTCGGCGTCAAAGGCTGGGCGGTCGAAGCGCGCATCTACGCCGAGGATCCCTATCGCGGCTTTCTGCCGTCCACCGGACGGCTGGTGCGGTATCGGCCGCCCGCCGAAGGCACGCATGGCGAAATCACGATTCGCAACGACACGGGCGTGTACGAGGGCGGCGAGATCTCGATGTTCTACGATCCGATGATCGCCAAGCTTTGCGCCCACGCCCCGGACCGGCTCGGCGCAATCGATGCGATGGCCTCGGCGCTGGACGAGTTTCGCATCGAAGGCATCAACCACAACATCGCATTCCTGACCGCGATCATGCACAACCCGCGTTTCCGCGAGGGGCGCATCACCACCGCGTTCATCGCCGAAGAGTTTCCCGATGGCTTCCATGGTCTTTCGCTGGGCGACGACGACCGTCATCGCTTCG
>JANYBR010000175.1 GCA_025360685.1 Pseudomonadota bacterium | reverse complement strand
TGCTCAGGCCTTTGAACTGGGACTAGATCTTGGGGCCCGGGAGCAAAGGCCGCCAAATGCCTCTCCGCGTCTGCGTTCCACGAATCCCGAAGTCCCAATGCGACCGCCGCTCCATAAAAAATCTGCCAAACAAGCCACAGTCTCCCGCGGCTGCTCATGCTCAACGCTGAGAGCAGACTGGATGGTACGTCGCGCAGTCTGGCCCCAGGTTTGCTCGCGATGAAAACAACGGGATTTCCGCTGATAACCCCGCAAATACAGCGGAATTCGCACAAAATCGCCGCTCGGCGTGGAAAACAGCCCCACAAATCGGGAGCGTGTTCAGTGAGTTAGAGCAGAATTCCGCTAAACAAATAACAGCGGATTTCAGTGGCGATAGCAGCGGAATTGTTTGGCAGATCAGCGGTTCTTAGATTTTTCCTTTGCAGCGCGTCGGCGGCGCGCAAAGAACAGCGAAAATTCCCTGATAACGCCCGATTTACAGCGTAATCTTTGAGTTTGGGCCCGGCTGAGCGATTTAGCGAGTGTGTCGCAGCGACCCGATGAGCGCACCGTCCAAAGCGGACATAAAGAGCGTCGTTCAGCGCTTTGCCAGGCGCGAGGTGAAATACCGGAAGGCTCCCAGTTGCAGTGCGAACATGAAGACGAGAACGCCAGTCTTGGTCAGTGGCATGACCTCGAAGACTTGAGCGCTCGGTGTGTGGCCGATTCCCTTCAGCAATTCGGCACGGTTTTGCGCGATGACAAATGAAATACTGCCGTTGAGGTTATCGCGTTCCACCAGACACAAGCTAGAAATGCCTATGGGCCATGCCCGAGTGTCTCCATCTATTACCCAGGTCCCCTGCACAGTCGCGTATCCCTGCCCGCTACTACGACGCGCGAGAGGGTGCCAGGAACTTACCGATGGCGGGTCCAGTTTCGCGAGCTCGCAGCCTTGCGCGAATCGCGCGGACTCAGAACAAGGGCGGTCTCCAGCCCGGAAAATATTATTCAAGTCGTGGGCGGTAAAAACGGCACGAGACATGCGCGATCGATTCGGCCCGATTCTGCGCGAGCTTTTTATTGGAGCGCAGCCAGCACTTCGGTGGAGCATGGCTGCATCGATGATGTGAAGCCCGTGCGAGCGAGATCGTAAGCGGTCTCGCCTTTCTGGTTTGTTGGCGAGCGCTTGGCGCCCTTATCCAGCAACAGTTGGATCGACGCGAGGTTGCACCGCGCGGCTGCCCACATCAGGGGAGTTTCGTAATTGCTTCTCGTTGGCTCGGCGAGATTGACATCGGCGCCTAAGGTGAGCAGCAACGTCATAACGTCCAAATGATCTAGTTGCGTGGCATTCGTCAAAGCCGTTCCTGTTGGGCAAAAGTTTGGGCATTTGGGCTGATCGACGGCACTGGCATTGGCGCTCACCCCATTCTCGACCAACAGGCGAACAGCAATCGCGTCGCCACCATTGGCGTGAACAAGGAGCGCATTCGGACCGTCCGCTCCGCGTGAAAGAAGAAGCTGTATAGTACTGACGCTTCGCATTTTTGCCGCCCAGGTCAGTGCTGAGTTGCCATCATTGTCAACAGCGCGAACGTCGGCGCCCTTGTCGATGAGGTACGCAGCAACTTCGCCGTGGCCGGTGTCGGCAGCATGCATCAATGGCGTAGTAGCTTTCGAGTCACCATGCGCGTTGATGTCCGCCTTGTGCTCCACCAGGAACTTCACGACCGCGAGGTGTCCCCGATATGCCGCCCAATCGAGCGGCGTGTGTCCGGTCGAATCGAGGGTATTTGCATTTGTGCCGGCTGCGAGCAGCTTCTGCACTATTGCGACATCGCCGTTCTGCGCTGCAGTGATTATTGGCGGATCACCAGAAGGCACAACTGGCGCAGCTGCTGCCATTGTTACGCTCATCCAAACGGCGATTGCGACAAATGAAGCTTTTCGACGGATGGCCACTCTCGGTGTCGCGAACACACGCATTAGAAGCGCCTTTCGGGCGAACCGAAATGGTTCGGGTCCACCATAGGCGGCAACGATGCCGGCGCACCAGCACATAAGTGAGAATTGCTGAGACGCATCCTCTATGCATGAAGATAGTCGTCGGGTGCACCATTTGAAATAGTCACTTCTGGGTGAGAGAGTGTCGAACTCGATACCGCGAGTTTTCGCACCGGGCGATTTCGCAATGGGCACAGCGAGAATCCCGGACGCGTTCAGCGCGCGAATGTGTGTTCGAGATTCTCCTTGAACTGTCTTGCGACCATTTCGAGCGGACCGGCGCGCATGACGGCGATGTTCATCCGGAGCTCGAAATCGACGGGATTAGCGCGTTGCCTCGCGCAACAGCATGACGCCCAGGAATGCCGCGACAACACCGCCGATCCAGCTCCCCATCATCGGTATGTTAAAGGTCGCGGCGCCGATAACAGGCGACCAGCGTTACGCGGCGCAACGACTCCTATCAATCTACCGGTTTCGCATGCGCAAACGCTTGCCTGTTCCCCCGCAGGTTGTTGCAAGGAGAGTTGCCGTCATTGGGGGAGCGTCCGGAATCGGCGACTTCCGGCCGCATCGTTTTTGGTTGGGATAAGCGGCCGACTTTGACCAAGCGGCTAATTTGGAAGCATCGGCAGCGAACGCCTCACGTTTTGTCGGCGGCAAGCGCGGGAGCCGCTGGTATCGCAGCGGGTTGTGCGCGTTTGGGACCGGCGAACACGGCAGCACGAACACGTAGGGCGAAAACGAAAACGTAGAACGGTACTCCGAACAAGCCCAAGCCGAGCGCCACGTAAGCCTCGGAATTGAATACGGTGCGCGTGTGCTGGAAGGGATCAACGATCTCGGCCGATCGGCCAAGCATGACCAAGACTGCCACTGAGATGATGTAGGCGAAAAACAGGCAGACCCGGGTAAAGCGCGGGAAGCGCTTGGAGTCCTTGCTCGTCGTAACCGGGCCGGACGAGACGATATCCCACCCGAGCGCCGCCAACAGGAACATTGCCTGCCAAAAGCCGAACGGCGCCTCTTCGCCTATGGGGAAGAACAACCAGAACAAAAAG
>JANYBR010000411.1 GCA_025360685.1 Pseudomonadota bacterium | reverse complement strand
GATCAGCGAGTCCGACCAACGTCTCCTGCGCAAAGAACTGCAGATCGTGTTCCAGGACCCGCTGGCGAGCCTTGATCCGCGCATGACAATCGGCGAGTCCATCGCCGAACCCTTGAAGAACCTTGAGCCCGATCTTTCACGCGATGAGATCAAGACGCGCGTGCGCGGCATCATGCAGCAGGTCGGGCTGGAGGCAGGCTGGATCAACCGCTATCCGCACGAGTTCTCCGGCGGACAGAACCAGCGCGTCGGCATCGCGCGCGCCATGGTAGTCAATCCCAAGCTCGTCATCTGCGACGAGGCGGTCAGCGCGCTCGACGTCTCGATCCAGGCCCAGATCATCGACCTCATCGTCAAGCTGCAGGCCGACTCTGGCATGTCGATGATCTTCATCAGCCATGACCTGTCTGTCGTGCGGCAGATTTCGCACCGCGTGATGGTGCTGTATCTGGGACGCGTGGTGGAATTCGCTGATCGCGAAACGATCTACAAGGACGCGCGTCATCCCTACACGAAGGCGCTCATCTCGGCGGTTCCGATTCCCGATCCGAAGCTGGAACGCGCCAAGAAGCGCGTGCGAATCGCGGGAGACCTACCCTCCCCGCTCGACACACGCGCCCAGCTCAGCTTTCTCAAGTCGAGGCTAATCGACGATTTTGACGCTGAACAGTACCGGCCCAAGCTGATCGAAGTCGCGCCCGGCCACCTTGTGGCGGAACACGATCCGGTCTGACCGCACTATTTGATGCGCCGTACCTTGAACGCAATTCCCGAGCCGTTGACCACGAGATTGTAGGAACCGAGCATGCCGCGCGAGATGGTGACCGTGTCGCCGCCGCTCTTGCGGAAATGCGCCTGATCGGTGTCGCCTTCGATCTGCTGCCAGATCTGGCCATCGTCCAGGAAGACGACAAATCGGCCAAACGGGTTATAGGCAAAGTCCGTGACTTTGGCGGCGATGCTGGCGATTGCTTCGGGCTCCGGCGGCGGCGGCGCCTCTCCCGGCTTGGGTGGAGGTGGCGGCGGTGCGGCCAAGTTCTCGCCGCCGAATTGTTCCGGCCGGGTCTGCTGCGACGGGCTCGTGCCGAAGATGCGTCCGGGGTCATACCAGGCCCGTTCGTCCGCGGCCGGCGCCGGGGGTTGGGCCTGTGCGGCCTTGAGCTGCGGGGCGAGTGCGTCGTAGCAGGCAAGGCGGGCCGTATTGTCGCTGACGGCAGCGCATTTGGCCATTCCGGTCACCAAGTCGTCATTGGGGCCGGCGCTGGCGGCGACGGGCAACATCAAGGCTGCGGCAACAACGGCAGCGGTGAAGAATTTCATGCTGTGTTCATCCATTTTCTGAAAACTTGGTCCGTTGGACGCGGCCATGCTCACTGCGGCAAATTATATGGTATCGCAAGGCGTCTCGCGAGGGTGTGAACGGAGATGACACAGAATCGGTGGAGCAGGCGCGGTCTGATGGCCGGCGGAGCGGCCGTACTGGTCGGTGGCGGTGCCTATGCATTGAAGGGCAAGTCGGGGCCCGGAATGAACTTTTCGAACGCCGACGGCCACACCCTGTTCCGCGGCAATGGCGCCGAACCCGACACGCTCGATCCGCACAAGGCGTCGGGCAACTGGGAAAACAACATTATTGGCGACATGTTCCTCGGCCTGATGACCGACGGCATGAATGCCGAGGCAGTGCCGGGCGCGGCCGAGAGTTTCACCGTGAGCGGCAACGGTCTGATCTACACGTTCAAGCTGCGCGATCACATGTGGTCGGACGGCACGCCAGTGACGGCCAGCGACTTTGTCTACTCGTTCCGGCGCATGGCCAATCCCAAGACCGCCGCCCAATATGTCTCGATCCTCTATCCGATGATGAACATGCAGGAAGCAGCGGCCGGCCACGTGCCGCCCGAGTCAGTGGGCGCGCGGGCGATCGATGATCGCACCCTTGAGTTGTCGTTCCGCTTCCAGGTGCCCTACATCCGGGAGCTGCTGACCCACTACACCACCTTCGCCGTTCCGCCGCATGTCGTGGAGAAACACGGCGAGGGTTGGACGCGCCCGGAAAACATCGTCGTCAACGGTGCCTATGTCCTGAACGAGTGGATTCCGAACGATCACATCCGTCTCGAGAGAAACCGGTTCTACGCCGGGCACGACAAGCTTGCGATCCGCACTGTCTATTTCTATCCGACGCAGGACGCATCGGCCGCCCTGAAACGCTTTCGCGCCGGTGAATTCGACGTCGTCACCGACTCGGTGCCGCCGCAGCAAATCAACTGGCTGAAGCTTTATCTGCCGCACACGTTGCGCCTGTCGCCCTATATCCTGTCGCAATATCTGCAGTTCAACGTGCAGCGAAAACCATTCGACGACTTGCGGGTACGCCAAGCACTGTCGCTGGCAATCGACCGCGAGATCCTGGTCTCGAAGGTCACCCGCGCAGGCGAGATTGCCGCGTATTCGCTTGTGCCGTCCGGCATGCCGGCATACCGCAGCGCCGAGGTCACCTTCAGAAACAAGGCGATGGCAGAGAGAGTCGCCCGGGCAAAAGCGCTGCTAGCCGCCGCCGGCCACGGACCGGGCAATCCGGTCACATTCGAGCTCAACACGACCAATACGACGGAATCGCGCATCGCCTCGGTCGCGCTGCAGGGCATGTGGAACGACATCGGGGTGAAGGCGCGACTGCTGCCCATGGACAGCCAGATCCACTACAATACGCTGCGCAAGCGCGACTTCGATGTCTGCTGGGCAGGATGGATCGCCGACTATCGCGACCCAAAGAACTATCTGACATTGTTTCAATCCACCACCACGGACCTAAACTATGGCGGCTATTCCAATCCGCACTTCGACGCGTTGGTGGACCGTTCGGACAATGAACGCGATGCGGCCAAGCGCCAGGTCTTGCTGCGGCAGGCCGAACAAATCCTGCTCGACGATGTCGCTATTGCGCCGGGTTACTTCGGTGTGACTCGTAATCTGGTGTCGTCGCAGGTCAAGGGCTGGACCAACAACAACGTCAACGTTCACCGCACGCGCTATCTCTCGCTCGATCGCGCCGTTCGCTACGCATGAAGGCGGCCTGGTTCGCTTTGGCAAGTCTTGTTGCCCTGTCGAGCGTTGCCCCCGTGCAGGCACTCACGGTACTGAACCGGGGTAATGGCGGCGAGGTTAAGAGCCTCGACCCGCACTTCATCGACGGACTGAACGAAGCCCAGGTCGAAGGCGACGTGTTGATGGGCCTGGTCACGATGGATGCAGCTGCTGCGCCGATACCGGGCGCTGCGACCAGCTGGTCGGTGGCGTCGGACGGCAAGAGCTGGACATTTCTCCTGCGCAATCATCTGTGGTCCGACGGACGGCCCGTCACTGCACAGGATTTCGTGTTTGCGTGGCGGCGATTGCTCGATCCAACGACCGGCGCCGCCTACGCCTACAATCTGTGGGTCGTGAAGAACGCGCACGCGATCAGCCTGGGCAAGCTGCCGCCGTCTGCGTTGGGAATTTACGCACCGAACGACAGAACGCTTGTCGTCACGCTCGAACACCCCGCCGCCTACCTGCCCAAGCTTCTCACCCATGACACGGC
>JANYBR010000410.1 GCA_025360685.1 Pseudomonadota bacterium | reverse complement strand
CTGGAGCATCCAGGAAGGAAGACTGTTTCATGAGGCGCGTCGTCGTCACTGGGATGGGCATTGTCTCATCTTCTCGTAGGTGTCGCACTTGACGATGCCGGACTTCGCCTCGCGCAACGACGCGACGACTTCCTGCGTGTTGTTGCCGATGGACGAGACAATGCCCATCCCAGTGACGACGACGCGCCTCATGAAACAGTCTTCCTTCCTGGATGCTCCAGACAGCGACTAGAGCAATATTGCGACGGACGCATTCGAACTCGCCATCCATCCTTCGACAGGCTCAGGATGAGGATCGAACCAAGTTCCTCAATCCAAGCCCTTCATCCTGAGCCTGTCGAAGGACGCAGGGCGAGTACCAGCTGTCACGCCGGCGCCGCGGCCGATCGCACCAGAGCGGCGGCGGCGTCGGTGAACAGGCCGACTTTCAGATCTTTCACTTCGAAGGCGAGGTTGCCATCGACCTTGACGATGCCATCGGCCACGCCGAGCACGAGCTTGCGCATGAAGACGCGCTTGAGTTCGACGTAATAGGTGAGCTTTTTTGCCGTCGGCAAAATCATGCTGGCGAATTTGACATCGCCGACGCCAAGCGCGCGGCCCTTGCCAAGGCCGCCGGCCCAACCGAGGAAGAAGCCGACCATCTGCCACAGCGCATCAAGGCCGAGACAGCCGGGCATCACCGGATCGTCCTGGAAATGGCATTTGAAGAACCACAGGTTCGGATTGACGTCGAGTTCGGCCTCGACCTCGCCCTTGCCGACGCTGCCGCCTTTTTCCGAAATCTTGGTGATGCGGTCGAACATCAGCATCGGCGGCAGCGGCAGGCGCGCATTGCCGGGGCCGAACAGCTCCCCGCGGGCGCAGGCCAGAAGACCGGCCATGTCGAAACTGGATTGGCGGGCAGGATTTCGTGTGTCCACGTCTTGGTCCTTTAGCCGGCGGCCCTTGACATAGGCGGGCTAAGCGCCGATTTCTATGTTAGAAACATTCTAACAAATCTGTGTTCCAACAGAATAGCAAAGATGATGCCGCAGTGTCAGCGGCACAAGGGCCAAGGGATACCAATAGTTTATGCCGCGCAAGACTCGCCAAACCGGTCCTGACGCCACGCAAAGGCTGCGCGGTGCCGGACTGCGGCCGACGCGCCAGCGCATAGAACTTGTAGGTCTTCTGTTCGACGGCGGCGACCGGCACATGACGGCGGAGTCCCTGCATATCGAGGCGACGCGCGCCGGCGTGCAGGTCTCGCTCGCCACGGTTTACAACACTTTGCACCAGTTCACCGCGGCCGGCTTGCTGCGTCAGGTCGTGGTGGATGCGGCGCGCAGCTATTTCGACACGAACACCGGCGAGCATCAGCACTTCTTCGTCGAGGACGAAGGCACACTTATCGATATTCCCGGCGAGCACATTGCCGTAGCGGGTGTGCCGCCGCCGCCCAAAGGCATGGCGGTGGACCGGATCGACGTGGTCGTCCGGGTCAAGCGCGTTTAGGTTCTGTACTCATAAACGGGACTCTCCTTCCGCTCGGGTGGTTCGCGCGCGGGAGCCGGCACCCAGCAAGCCGAATAGCCCGATCCCGACAAGCCCGAGGGCGAGGAGCTGGAAACCGTGGATCTGCTCGCCGAGAAGGAGCCAGGCGAACAGCATCGTCACCGCCGGCGCCGGAACCGTAATCGAGCTGGCGACAGACACGTCGATGTAGCGAACGGCATTGAACCAGAAGATCAGTTCAATGTAGTAGGCGAGGCCCATCAGCACGCCGAAGCTCTCGAAATGCGAATCCGAGGCAGCCCGTGCGATTTCGCGCGAACCCTCGATACCAAGGGCGAGTGGCAGCAGGACCAGGAAGACGACAAGCAGCCGGGAGGTCGTGACCTGGTTTGGGGTGATCGAGGTCGTGACGAGTAGTTCCCTCAGAATGACATGTGCGACGCTCCATAGCACCGGGATGGCGAGCGCAACGAAGAACCAGGGCGTCAGCCCGGACATTTGCCATGTGCCTTGCGTCGCCAGATCGTAGAGCGCGATGAGGATCAGAAC
>JANYBR010000396.1 GCA_025360685.1 Pseudomonadota bacterium | reverse complement strand
CAACAGCTTGCTTCGAAAGATCGTCATAGATGATCAACGCATGCATGCCGTTGTCGCGAAACCACTCGCCGATCGCGCAACCTGAGAATGGCGCGAGGAACTGGAGAGGCGCCGGCTCCGACGCCGTGGCGGCGACGACGCAGGTATAGTCCATCGCACCGGCGTCTTGCAGAGTCTTGACGATCTGCGCGACGGTCGAACGCTTCTGGCCGATTGCGACGTAAATGCAGAACAGCTTGGTCTTGTCGTCGCCGGTATTGGTAAACTTCTGATTGATGATCGTGTCGACCGCGACCGCGGTCTTGCCGGTCTGACGGTCGCCGATGATGAGCTCGCGCTGGCCGCGGCCGATCGGGATCAGGGAGTCGATGGCTTTGATGCCGGTCTGCATTGGCTCGCTCACCGACTTGCGCGGGATGATGCCGGGTGCCTTGACGTCGACGCGGCGGCGTTCGGCTACGTCGGTGATCGCGCCTTTGCCATCGATGGGATTGCCGAGCGGATCGACCACGCGGCCGAGCAGACCCTTGCCGACCGGCACGTCGACGATCGAGCCAGTACGCTTGACCGTGTCGCCTTCCTTGATCGTGCTGTCGGAGCCAAAGATCACGACACCGACATTGTCGGACTCAAGGTTCAGCGCCATGCCCTTGATGCCGCCGGGAAACTCGACCAGCTCGCCGGCCTGGACATTGTCGAGGCCGTAGACGCGTGCAATGCCGTCGCCGACGGACAGCACCTGGCCGACTTCGCTGACTTCCGCTTCGGCGCCGAAGTTTTGAATTTCGCGCTTCAGGATTGCCGAGATTTCGGCGGGCTGGATGTCCATTTCAGTTACCTCTCATGGCCGCACGAATGCCGGACAGCTTCGTGCGCAAGGACGAATCGATCATGCGCGAACCTACCTTGACGACGAGACCGCCGAGCAGAGTGGGATCGACTTTTGTTTCCAGGCGCGCGTCGCGGCCTAGCTTGGACTTCAGGATGGCTTTCAACTCGATGGTTTCTGCGTCCGACAGGGCGCGGGCGGACGTCACTTGGGCCTGCACTTCGCCGCGCAGCTTCGCGACCAACCGGTCGAACGAACGAATGATGTCGGTCAGCACGAACAACCGGCGCTTCGAGGCGACCGTGAGTATGAATTGCGTAGTCAGTTTTGCTGCGCCCATCTTTTCGAGCACGACCTTCATCGCGCGGCCTTGTTCTTCGCGGGAGAAAACCGGCGCCTTCACGAGCCGGGCGAGATCCGGATTCTGGTCGATCAGCGACCGCAGGGCGATGAAGTCACGCTCGACAGCCTCGACGGATTTTTCTTCCTGGGCCAGCTCGAAAATGGCGTTCGCATAGCGTCCCGCCAGTCCGGTTTCCTGAGCCTGTTCCGTTGCCACGTTTGCCCTTCGGCAACCCGCGCGTTCAACCGTCGCGCCTGTCGCCTAAATATTTGAATTCGTTCGTGAAATTACTCCGCCCGCGAGTCAGCCCCGCACGTGCGATGCAGTTAGCATGCGGGTTAAAGCGGCGCAATAATCCATCACTAGCCGTGGTGTCGCGGGGTTTGACGGTCGCAACAAGTCCCGTTCACGCGAACATTCCGGAACGCATCGCTAACCAGTCCCTTCAGCCATGCCTTAACCGCTCGGGGCGCACCTTTGCGGCGTGGGGCAGGGGCTGTATGCCATGGGTGAGCACGTCATCGGGGCCATCAAACAGTTTGTTGGGTTCTTCACGTGGGGAATAGATCTCGAAGCCGAACGTCGGCGGGCGTTTGAAATCGAGCTGCAGGAATTGATTGCACCGTATATGCCGGTGCTGGTTCATCAGCGCACAAAACTCCTGGAGAGTGCGGGACCGGAGCGCTGGTCGGACGAACTGGACTCGTTCATGCGACAAAGCCTGTGGCCGTTGCTTGGCGCCGATCGGGACTATGCGGACCGCAACAGGACGTTTGTAACTCTCATTGTCGACGTTGCAATCGAGCGGGAGCAGCGGCTGATTGCGCGGGACTGCGCCGTCAACATTCCCCTCGTCTCACGTTTCGACACGAGCTGGGCGAGCTAAGGACACAACGCCGGCACTTCGTGCTGGCTTTGAGGCGGTGCCATCGAACCTGGCGCGCGCCGTTTCGATCTTGGCGATGTGCTTGAGCGCCCACGCACTGAGCCCCATCACGGGCTCCAACAGCGACCGCCCCAGCGCAGTCAATTCATAATCGACCCTCGGTGGAATTGTCGGAAAAATCGTGCGGGTGATCAGTCCGTCGCGCTCGAGCCCGCGCAGGGTCAAGGTGAGCATGCGCTGTGATATGCCGCCAATCTCTCGCTTGAGCTCGTTGAAGCGCATCGGCTTTGCGCCGAGTCTGCTGACGATCAAAACCGACCACTTGTCGCCGATGCGGGCCAGAACGCCGCTGATCGCGCGGCAGTCGCCGGTGTCACGGATGTTACCTTGTTTCATCAAAGTGCCTTCTTGCGTCCCGCTTCGATAGGCATCATCTTAGCCTTAGTCACAATTAGTAACTTGGCATCAAACAGATACTTGTGCAAGGAGAGCCGACATGGCCCTGAAGCTTCAAAGCATCATCACCAGCACCCGCCCCGGACGCTCGGGCCCCGCCATCGGGCAATGGTTCCACGAAGGCGCCAAGGCGCATGGCAAGTTCGACGCCCAACTCGTCGATCTCGCAGCCTTCAACTTGCCGCTCTACGACGAGCCGCATCATCCCATGCGTCGCCAATATCAGCATGAGCACACCAAGAAGTGGTCGGCAAGCGTGAACGCCGCCGACGCCTTCGTGTTCATAATCCCCGAGTACAATTACTCACCGCCGCCATCGTTCGTGAATGCGATCGACTACCTGTTCTGGGAATGGCAGTACAAGCCGGTCGCGTTCGTCAGCTATGGCGGTGTCTCGGCGGGGCTGCGATCGGCGCAGCCGGCGCGTACCCATGTTTCGACGTTGAAGATGATGCCGATACCGGAAGGCGTGGCGATTCCGGGTTTCTTTGCCCAGATCAAGGACGGAAAGTTCGAAGGCAACGAGCTGAATCAGCAAGGCGTCGCGGCAACACTGAACGAATTGCACAAATGGGCCGAAGCGCTCACGCCGCTGCGCGAGGAGATCCGCAACCGGAAATGAGCGTCCTTCGAGGCTCGCTGCGCTCGCACCCCAGGATGACGTGAACCGACTCCGTCATGCAGCGGCGCTCGGCGCATTGGCGCCGAGCCTCGAAGCATCAGTTCACGCCGTTGAAGAAACGCGACAGGCGAAATTCGGTGACCAGCGACCAGACGGCGTGGACGTTGAGAAAGTCGTAGGACCCGACCACGAACTCGGCGCGGCCGACGAGATTTTCGACGGGCACGAACCCGACGCCACCATTCTCCGGAGCGACCCTGCTGTCGAGCGAATTGTCGCGATTGTCGCCCATCATGAAGACGTGACCGACAGGTACGATGAACTCCCGTGTGTCGTCCAGCTGACCTGTCCACGTCCACTTGTAAATGGGGTGGGTCTTGCCGTTCGGCAGAGTCTCGATGAAGCGGGGAGATTCGGAAATGGTGCCGTCCTCGCTTTCGATCTTGCCCTGGCCATCCGCGTTCAACGCCAGTTCCTTGCCGTTAATCCAGAGTCGGCCCGAAACCATCTGGATGTGGTCACCCGGAAGGCCGATCACCCGTTTGATGTAGGTCTGGCTCGGATCGCGGGGCAGCCGGAACACGACGACGTCGCCTTGCTGTGGCATTCTTTGCAGGAGCCGGTCGCGCGACGAAGGGCCAAGGCCGAACGGCACGGAATACCGGCTGTAGCCATAGGGAAATTTTGCCGCGACGAACGCGTCACCGATGGCGAGAGTCGGCTGCATGGATCCGGATGGAACGTAGAACGGCTGGGCGATCGCCGTGGTCGAGGCGAATGTGATCGCCACGATCGCGACCATCTCCAGCACGGCTCGGAGCGCACCTTTGCCGTCCTCTACCCCCAGCGCATGCCTGACGACGCGCCAGACCGCGTCGAGGCCGTTTTTGCCGTTTTCATCCGCCATGTTGCGCTCCGCTCACAATACTTGGGAATTTTGGGACTCGATCGTTCCAGTTCAAGGCCAGTCTAGCGAGAAACTGGTTTCCTTGACGAAAATTCGTAGGCCTGCCAAAGGCATGCTATGGCAAAAAGGCTTGCGCAGCTGGGACGTTCTGTCCCGATACCGCGTTCACCCGACAAGGCGAACCTTGAGGCTGTCGCCAATCCGCATCACGGCACGGACTATCTGGTGCGGTTCACGGCGCCGGAGTTTACGTCGCTTTGTCCGATAACCGGCCAACCGGACTTCGCACATTTCGTCATCGACTACGTTCCCGCTCAGTCGATCGTGGAATCCAAATCGCTCAAGCTGTTCCTCGCGAGCTTCCGCAACCACGCCGCGTTCCACGAGGACTGCACGCTGACGATCGGCAAACGTATCGTCGCGGCAGTCAAGCCGAAATATCTTCGCATCGGCGGATACTGGTACCCGCGCGGCGGCATTCCCATCGACGTGTTCTGGCAGACGGGAAAACTGCCCGCAGGAGTGTGGCTTCCCGACACTGGAGTAGTCTCCTACCGCGGACGCGGCTGATGCCGGTCGAGGTCGTTCCGATTCCCATTTCGGATAAGGCGATACTGTGGGATCGTTTGCAGGCCTACATCGCCGAGCTCATGCCGTTTGGAAACTTCGCGCCGGTCGACGGCGTTTTCGAATATGAGTGGTTCGATCTGTACTGGCAGGAGTCCAATCGTTTTCCCTTTTGGGCCGTGGTAGACGGAAATCGCTCCGCGTTCGCACTGGTTCATCGCGAACAGCGCACCGAGATGGCCGAGTTCTACTCCTTTCCCGAATTTCGCCGCACCGGGATTGCGCTCAATTTCGCGCGCCAAATCATCGAGCGTTTTCCCGGCCCGTGGGAGATTTCGCAATATCGCGCTCACGTGGCCGCAGTATCGTTCTGGCACCGCGTGATTGCAGACTATCCGTTCAGCGAACGCGTCTATGTCGGAGGCCAGGGAAAAGAACGGCTCGAACAGACATTCGTCGTGCCGTGAATCTCACATGCGTTTCAGCAGCTCAGCCT
>JANYBR010000162.1 GCA_025360685.1 Pseudomonadota bacterium | reverse complement strand
CGCAATGGATCCTGGTACTCCTGTTGATCGTCGGTGCTGCCGCCGGGATCTTGACGCGAAAGCTCTCCATCCATCCTGCGATGCGGCCGCTGCTGATCGCGTTCGCGCTCATCTGCCTCGCCGTACCGGTCACGGCGGTTGGAGGCTGGGGCATTCACCAGCGTTATCCCGCGCTGCTGTTCTCTCTCTCGTTCGCGGCGACCGAAGTGAGGCTGACAGCGACGCTGGACAGTCTCATGGCCGGCGCAGCCATGCTCTTGAGCGCCGTTCTCAGCATGGCACTGAATGCAAACTGGCAATTTTTCGACAAGCAGGCGACGGAATATCGCACGGCGCTTCGGGTGCTTCCCGCCGGCTCCAAAGTGCTTCTCGCCGCGGACGACACGCCGCATCAACGGTCCGATTCAAGCCTCTACTGGCATTTCGATACCTACGCCACCGTCGATCGCCAGGCGTTCGGCTCGTTGCTGCTGACGACAAGAGGGCAGCACGTCGTTCATCCCACCCGCGAATATGAGCGCATTGCGGCGCTGAGTTCGGATGAAGGTTCGCCGCCGCCTCTCTCGGGGCTTGCGGCGCTGCGCATGCCCGAGACGGATCGTGCGGACGCCTATCGCTTTCACAGGAATTACCTCGACTGGCCGTGTCAGTTCGATTTCGCCGCGATCGTCGAATTGGGCGAGCGTTCGCGCGTTGAGCCCGCCGAATTCGAGCTCATTCACCGGGGAAGTTTTTTCGCTCTGTTCCGCATTCACAAACCGGCTAGGTGCGCAAGGCTTATATCCTGCAATACGCTCCCGACGGCGCCTACACGATCCGCGACGGCGTTAAGGCAATGCAAAACGATCCGGCGCGGCAGTTCAAGATTTTAGCACGTAAGGTCTAGCGCGTCGCAATTGCACCTCAATCGTCTCGAAGTCTTGGGACCTTTGGTGAAATGTGCTCCCGCACGACTTGCGCACTCAAAAGGGGTTGTGAAATGAAAACGTCTGGTCGAATCTCCGGACTGCTAGCGCTTTGCTTAATTGGGGTCTCACCAACATTCGCGGAGCCGCCCGATATCGCGGGAATCGCCTTTCTGGTCGGACATTGGAACGTTGGCTCTGGCCGAGTCCTGCAGTTCGGCGCCATTCCCAGCGGCACGAGCGATGTGACGCGCGAAGCAAATGGCAACTACACCGTGCGTGAACACATTGCGATTCTGGGAGTCGAACGGCAAGTCATGGGAACCATCGATTCGACGACGCTGATACATGCCGAAAACGGAACGGTGCTGGCCGATTTCACCAACGGCGGCTTGGCCATCCACTTCAAGGCCGTGGATGGTACGGCCGGTCGCAGCGTCGTTTTCGCCAGCGATCCGACCAGTTCGGGACAAGTTTTCCAGATGATCTACGATCTTACGGGCCCCAATACGCTCACCGTCACCCGTTCCGAAAAACGCGTAGAGGACAAGACATTCGCAACGTTTGAATTCGACACTCTCACGCGAGGCAGCTAGTCCCTGTCAAAAGCGGAATCCAGGTTCTCTTTGTGGGTCGCCCGTGCTATAGGCCGCAAAACAGCGGGGACCCCAGCACATGGCCATCAAGAAACGTTGGTTCGCGCTTGGCGTGGTCGTCGTCGCGGCGGTGGCAGGATACGCGGCATTTCAGCAGTACTGGTACTACATTCCGGGCATCATGGACCGCATCCGCGATCCGGTGCAGCCCAATCATGCGGTGGTCTGGCAGGCGGGACCGGAGGAGGCGCCGGCGGGGGCCCGTCATCCCAACGTGCTCTTCATCCTCGCCGACGATCTCGGCTTCAACGATCTCAGCTTCAATGGCGGCGGCGTGGCCGGCGGCGTGATGCCGACGCCGAACATCAACTCCATCGCGCGCGAAGGCGTGACCTTCACGAACGGCTATGCCGGCAACGCGACCTGCGCACCGTCGCGCGCCGCGATCATGACCGGCCGTTATGCGACACGCTTCGGATTCGAATTCACGCCGACCCCCGGCGCATTTGAGAAACTCATCGCGACCTTCGACTATGCCGGCCGTCATGGCTATTACGACGCCGCGCATGAGCGCGACCTGCCCCCCAATGCGAATGACGAGGCGGTTCCCGGCGGCGAGATCATGCTGCCCAGGATCATGCACGACGCGGGATACCATACGATGTTCCTCGGCAAGTGGCATCTCGGCGGGACGCCGACATCGCGCCCGGAAGTGAAAGGTTTCGACGAAACGCTCGGCTTCCTGCCCGGCGCTTCGCTCTATGCGCCGCTCGGCGATCCCAGCGTCGAGGAATCGCATCAGGAGTTCGATCCGATCGACAAGTTCCTCTGGGCCAACCTGACCTTCTCGGTCGAGAACAATGGCGGCAAGCGCTTCACGCCATCGGAGTACATGACCGACTATCTTGGCGATGAAGCGGTCAAGGCGATCCATGCCAACCGCAACCGGCCCTGGATGATGTACCTGACGTTCAACGCCGTGCACACGCCGATGCAGGCGCTGAAATCGGACTATGACGCTCTGCCGATGATCAAGGATCACCGCTTGCGCGTTTATGCGGCGATGCTGCGCGCGCTCGATCGCAATGTCGGCAAGGTCATGGCACAGTTGAAGAAGGATGGCATCGACGACAACACGCTCATCATCTTCACCAGCGACAATGGCGGCGCCTACTACATCGGCCTGCCCGACATCAACAAGCCCTATCGCGGCTGGAAGGCGACGTTCTTCGAAGGCGGCATCCACGTGCCGTTTTTCATGCGCTGGCCCGGCAAGATCGCGGCCGGCACGACCTACGCAAAGCCGGTCGCACATGTCGACATCTTCGCGACTGCCGCCGCGGTGGCCGGCGCCCCAATGCCGAAGGATCTAATTCTTGATGGTGTAGACCTGCTGCCCTACGCCACCGGACAAAACCCGGGACGGCCGCACCAGACTCTGTTCTGGCGCTCTGGGCCCTACGCCACTTTGCTGGACGGCGACTGGAAGCTGCAGGCGATGGACAAGCCCTATGCCAAACTGTGGCTCTATGACCTTGCGGCCGATCCGTTCGAGAAAAACAATCTGGTCAACGCCAAGTCTGCCCAGACCGCCGCCTTGCTGAAGGAGTTGCGCACCATCAACGCCAGCCAGGCCAAACCTTTGTGGCCGTCGCTCGCGCTGGTTCCGCAGGCCATCGACCATGCCCTGTCCTATCCGGACAGCCCGAACGACGAAGTGGTGTATTGGGCAAATTAGATCGACATGGCCCTCGTACTTGGGCGGGCTCATGGTTCGACAAGCTCACCATGACGGCCTTGGCTTGATCCTCATCCTGAGCTTGTCGAAGGATGGCTTGCCAGTCCTAGAATTACGCAGCGGCAGCGCCCACTCGATTCGACCGCGCCAGACGGGATAAGCTTCGCCCAGACACCGGGAGAAGCGCATGGCTGACGTCAAGGTACTCGCCGTCCAACCCATCACCGAGAGTGATGCCCAGATCAAGGCCGCCATCGACGAGGCGCATCTTCCCTCGCTGATCGCCGCGCTCGTTCATGTTACCGGCGACGCCGGCCTGGTGCAGGGCGAAATCAAGCCGGTCTACGATTTCTTCGGTGACGGACAGGGTGGGCTCACTCCCGAACAGATCGCCTCGACCAAGGCGCGCGCGCTCGCTGCGCTGAAGACATATCGCGATGCCGGCTCGAAACTGCCGCAGCAGCCGAGCCGCGACACCGTGCGCAAGATGATGAACTTCGTCGCCGGCGCGGACATCCCGGAGCGCTACGTGCCGTTCCTCGAGGAAGAACTGGCGCTCGACGGCGTGGATCCCAAGGCTGTCCACGGCCTCGACGAAATACCGCAGAGCCGCAAGAAGGATTTCCGCGTCCTCGTCATCGGCGCGGGCATGTCGGGCCTGCTCGCCGCAATCCGCTTGAAGCAGGCCGGAATTGCCTACACCGTCGTGGACAAGAACAAGGATGTCGGCGGCACCTGGATGGTGAACACCTATCCCGGTTGCCGTGTCGACAATCCCAATCACCTCTATTCATATTCGTTCGAACCCAACCATGACTGGCCGTATCACTTCTCGACGCAGCCGCTGCTGTGGGAATATTTCCGCAAGGTGGCCGACAAGTATGGCCTGCGCCAGAACATCCGCTTCCAGACCGAAGTCATCGAGTCCGAGTATGACGAGTTGCATGCCCTGTGGAAGACGCGCGTGCACACGGCCGACGGCAAGGAAGAGACGCTCGTCTCCAACGCCGTGATCACGGCGGTCGGGCAGCTGAGCCGGCCGCGCCTGCCCGACATCAAGGGCATCGAGACATTCAAGGGCAAAACATTTCACTCGGCCACCTGGGATCATTCCATCGATCTGAAGGGCAAGCGCGTCGCCAGCATCGGCACGGGCGCCAGCGCCTTCCAGTTCGTTCCGGAGATCGCGCCCGAGGTGAAGCAGCTCTATGTCTTTCAGCGCACCGCGCCCTGGCTCGGCCCGACGCCGAACTATCACGACACGGTCGGCGACGGCATCAAGTGGCTGCTGAAGCATGTTCCGTTCTACGCCAAATGGTACCGTTTCTGGCTGTTCTGGATGCTGACCGACGGCATCTACGAGTTCGTAAAGGCCGATCCCAAATGGGATAAGCGCAAGGATTCGGTCGGCGAACAGAACGACATGCTGCGTCAGATGCTGACCGACTATACCGTCGGGCAGCTCGAGGGCCGGCCCGAACTGCAGGCAGCCGCGACGCCGGACTATCCGCCGGGCGGCAAGCGCTCGGTGCGCGACAATGGCGTGTGGCTGGGCGCGCTCAAGCGGCCGAATGTTGAAACCGTCACCGATCCCATCGTCGAAATCACGCCGACCGGCCTCAAGACCAAGAGCGGCCGGGCGATCGACGTCGACGTGATCATCTATGGCACGGGCTTCACCGCCAGCCAGTTCCTCGAACCGATGAAGTTCAAGGGCAAGGGTGGCGTCGACCTGCACCAGCAATGGGACGGCGATGCGCGCGCCTATCTGGGCGTCACGGTGCCCAACTTTCCCAACCTCTTCATGATGTACGGGCCCAACACCAACATCGTGGTCAATGGCAGCATCATCTTCTTCTCGGAATGCGAGGTCCGCTACATCCAGGGCCTGCTCGAACTGCTGCTGAAATCGGGCGGCGGCGCGATCGAAGTGAAAAAGAGCGTGCATGACGCATTCAACGTGAAGGTCGACGCGAGCAACGCGCAGATGGCATGGGGCTCGCCCAACGTCACCAGCTGGTACAAGAACAAGAAGGGCCGCGTGTCGCAGAACTGGCCCTGGCCGCTGGTGGATTACTGGACCGCGACGCGGGCGCCCAATCCGGCGGAGTTCGAAGTGCGCGCGCCGGCCGGCGCCAAAGTCGCCGCGCAGTAGGAGCAAACGTTGCACTTCCTCGACGCATTGCATGCGCGCAAATCCGTGCGCGCGTTCCGCCCCGACCCGGTGCCGCGCGAATTGGTCGAGGAACTGCTGGCCCTCGCCTCGCGCGCACCGTCAGGCACCAACGTCCAGCCCTGGAAGGTCCATGTCGTGGCCGGCGAGGTGCGCGCGCAGCTGGAGCGCGAAGTCCTCGCCCATCGCGAGACCAAGCCGCATGACGAGCGCGCCGAATTTCCACGTACCAGCAAGCGCAAGGAGCCGTATATCGGCCGCATGCGCAAACTCGGCAAGGACATGTACTCGCTGATCGGGATACCGAAGGGCGATACAGCTGCGAACTGGGCGCAATGGGGCCGAAACTACAAATTCTTCGATGCTCCGGTCGGGCTGATCTTCACGATCGACAAGGATCTCGATGCGATGAGCTTCGTCGATCTGGGCATCTTCATGCAGACCTTGATGCTGGCGGCCAAAGTGCATGGTCTGGACACCTGTGCGCAGGGCGCCTGGAACAATTACTGGAGCGTGACTCGCAAGGTGCTGGGCGTGCCCGACGACCAATACATCATCTGCGGTATCTCGCTGGGCTACGCCGACGAGACCGCACCGGTGAACGGCCTGGTATCCGAACGCGAGCCGGTGGAGAACTTCGCGACGTTTCACGGGTTTTAGGATGACGCCAATCTCAAATTACTAAAATAATCCGTCATCGCCCGGCTGGTCCGGGCGACCCATAATGACTTTCTCAGAGTGTCCGCGAGCAATCTTTATGGGTCGCCCGCACAAAGCGGACGATGACGGTTGATGGTAAGTTTTAAAGAGTTGTACGGGTTTTGATTGCTACCAACTCTCGCCAAACGGCCTTATCTCCACATTGAACGACCAGGCGCTGCGGTCCTGGTGCACGGTATGGAAGATTTCATCGGCGATGGCGGCGGGCTTGATGAAGAAACTGTCCGGCCGGTCCTTGAAGCGCTCGCGCGTCCAGGGCACGTCGATGACCGCGTCGATCACCACATAGGCCACGTGAACGCCCTTCGGCCCGGCATCGCGCGCGATCGCCTCGGCGAGGATACGCTGCGCGGCCTTGGTCGGCGCGAACCCGGCGAAGCCCGCGCGGCCACGCAGAGCGGATGTGTTGCCGGTTGCGATCACGGCACCCGAGCCGCGTGCGATCATGCCCGGCACGAAGCGGCGTGCGAGATAGAGCAGCCCCATCGTGTTGGTCTGGAAATTCTCATTCAGCACCTTGGGCGCGATGTCGAGAAAGGAGCCGAACGCCCCGCCGACCGCGTTGTGAATGACGACGTCCGGCTGGCCGAGTTCGCGTTCGATCGCGGCAGCGGCGGCATCAACCTGCAGCGGATCGGAGACATCGCAGGGATAGGCCTTGGCGCCGTCGACTTGCATTTCGAGTTCGCCAAGCCGTTTGGCGTTTCGCGCCAGCATCGCGACCTTGTAGCCGCCGGCCGCGAAGCGCCGCGTGAGAGCCGCGCCAGTTCCCGGACCGACGCCGGATATCACACAGACTTTTTCTGTCATGGCTTGCTCCGCGGTTTTCTGACCACCCTCATATCCCCAGCACGCGCGCGCGATACGCCTCGGTGAAGGCCTCCGGCGGCGGCACGTCTGGCCCGGCCATGACGGCCGCGGCATGCAGACCGAGCGACAGGTCCGCCGCCGAGCGTTCCTGGAAGCTCTTGCGCCTGGCCCGCGCCGCCGCGTCGAATTCCATGTCGAGGGTCGCCGTCAGCGCGGCCACGAAACGCAGACGGCGCATGCGTTCGCGCCGTTCCTCGGCATAGGGTGCGAATGCGCTCGTCGACCAGTCGTCGCTCGCCTTGAGAATGTCGCTCACGATCCGCACGTCGCGATAGGTGATCGACAAGCCGAGCCCGATGATCGGATCGTTCCAGCCGGCCGCATCGCCGATCAGCACCACGCCCGGCGCAAACGGCTCGTCCGTCCAGCTGTCATTATTGAAAAAACTCAGCAACGGACCTGCCGGCGTGGCGTCGGCAAGATGCTTGTTGTCGGGCGCCGAGACCATCCGGAACGCGTCGAGAAAGTTCCGCGCGCCGTCCACGCCGCTAAAGCGTTTGCGCTGCTCGAGCGCGTAGCCACCATAAAGCCGCACGCGACCGTTGCCTTGTGGGAAAGCGAGAAATCCCAGATCACCTTCGGTGCCGACGGCCTGCAGATCCTCGCTCCAGCCATGCGCGCCCTCTACGAGCAGGCCGGCGAACCAGTGATGCGGCTTGTCCTGGTGCAGCTTGATGCCTGCCGACTCGCGCACCGCGGAAATCCGACCGTCGGCGCCGACAATCAGACGCGCCTTTGCACCGTGCTCGGCGCCGTTTTGTTCGTATCTGACCGATGGTGACTCACCAGGCACGATCTTGATCATGCGTATGCCGCGCAATGCGGTCACGCCGGGCGTGCGTCCCGCCTCGTCGAACAAGGTCTGGCAGTGGTGCGGATGACCGATGCAAAGCGGTCCAGGTACATCCGCCGCGAAGATGCCAAGCGGCAATGCGCGCGCCTCGGATTCCGCCGGCAGACGGCTCTCATCATAGGTGACATGGCGCAGCAGATGGTGTCCGCCAGCCTTTATCAGCACATCGTAGAGCGTGAGCCGCTTGGTCTCGGCCACGCCCCAGGGTGCGATCCATTCACCGCGCACCTTGTCCTCGAAGACCACGGTCTGCTCCAGCAGCAGCACGCTTTTTCCGGCAC
The DNA here is from genome assembly GCA_025360685.1 of Pseudomonadota bacterium. Lineage (GTDB taxonomy): Bacteria > Pseudomonadota > Alphaproteobacteria > Micropepsales > Micropepsaceae > Rhizomicrobium. Next base: position 7,995 of record JANYBR010000162.1, on the reverse strand, counting down.
GCGCCATGACCGTTGCGAGCGCCGAGCCGCCTACGCCGGCACCGGCTATGATCAGATCGTAGGATTTGGTCATGGCTGGGTTCCTCGAACAGCACGAACGCTAGCACGGCGTAGCTGACGGCGATGCGAAAATGCGTCACACTTGGCGGCATGAAGGAGAGCCTGCCCGTCATTGACGTTGCGCCGCTGTTCGGTCGCGATGAGGCCATGCGTCGCACAGTGGCCGATGCCATCGGCCGTGCCTGCCGCGACAATGGATTCTTCTATGCGACCGGACACGGCATCGACCCTGTCCTGCTGGCACGGCTGGACAGAGCGGCACGCGAATTCTTTGCCTTGCCGGAATCCGAAAAGATGAACATCGCGATGGCGCGCGGCGGACGCGCCTGGCGCGGCTTCTTTCCCGTCGGCGGCGAACTCACGTCCGGCAAACCCGACCGCAAGGAAGGCATCTATTTCGGCAGCGAACTGGACGGTTCCGATCCGCGCGTGCGCGCCGGCCTGCCGCTGCATGGCGCCAACCAGTTTCCCGCAAGACCGCCCGAACTGCGCGCGGCGGTGCTGGAGTATCTCGACGCCAACGCGCGCGCGGCGCACGCCATCATGGAAGGTATCGCGCTCAGCCTTGGGCTCGAGGCGGGTTATTTTCGCACCCACTACACGTCCGACCCGACCATCCTATTTCGCATTTTCCACTATCCCAGCGACTGTGCGCAGTCCGAGCAGTGGGGAGTGGGCGAACATACCGATTATGGTCTGCTGACCCTGCTCGCACAGGACGACGCCGGCGGGTTGCAGGTAAAATCGCCGACCGGCTGGACGGATGCGCCGCCGATTCCCCAGACACTTGTGTGCAACATCGGCGACATGCTCGACCGCTTGACGGGCGGCCTATACCGATCGACGCCGCATCGCGCCAAGAATGTCAGCGGGCGCGGCCGCCTGTCGTTTCCGTTCTTCTTCGATCCCGGGTTTGCCGCCCAGATTGTTCCCCTGCCGCAGCATGCCGCACGGATCCGCGATGATCGCGAGACGCGATGGGACAAGGAGAGCGTGCACGAATTCACCGGTACCTATGGCGACTATCTTCTCCGCAAGGTCGCGAAGGTCTTTCCGGAGCTGAAGCGCGAAGTGATTGTTTAGCGCAGCTTGAAATGGATCCGTTCGAGCCCGCCATCCATCCTTCGACAAGCTCAGGATGAAGGGCTCACGGTGAAGGCCAACTTTCATCCCTCATCCTGAGCTTGTCGAAGGATGGACGGCGAGCCCAGAAAAATAGCGCGGCCGGCTCTCCGCTTTTGCGATCGCGCGGCTACCAGCAGTCACACCGCGCAGCGCCAACTAGATCGTCCAGCCGCCGTCGATCGCAAATGCTTGCCCGGTCACGAACACCGACTCATCGGACGCAAGGTAGACAGCCATGGCGGCGATCTCCTCCGGGTTGCCGAAGCGTCCCATCGCCTGGCGGGCGAGGAACGCCGCCAGTGCCGCTTTTGGATCGGACTGCGCCGCGAGGCGGCCGCGCAGGGACGGCGTATCGACGGTGCCTGGGCAGATGGCGTTGCAGCGAATGCCGCGCGTGACATAGTCGGCCGCCACGGACTTCGTCAGGCCGATCACCGCTGCCTTGGTCGTGCCATAGGCGCTGCGGTTTGGCGCGCCCTTCATGCTGGAGACCACCGATGCCATGTTGACGATCGCGCCCGCGCCGCGCTCGAGCATGCCCGGAATGGCCGCACGCATGGTACGCACCATCGACAGGACGTTCAGGTCCCAGCTCGCATTGAAGACCTCGAGCGTCGAATCGAGCAATGTCCCGTTCGGCACCATGCCGGCGCAATTTAAGAGAATGTCGCAACGGCCAAGGCCCGCGAAAAATCGCGTCACCGCGTCGTCGCTGCGGACATCCAGCTTCACCGTTTCGATGCCATGCGCTTCGGCCCGCAAGGTTTCGAGCGCCGCCGTATCGATATCTGCGGCCCATACGCGTGCGCCTTCCCTGTGAAAAGCCAGCGCCGAGGCGCGGCCGATGCCTGCGCCGGCCGCCGTCACCACTGCAATTTTTCCCTCAAGGCGCAAAGTCATGTCCCATTGCCGCTTTCCGGTACCGGAGCATCGGCGGCGATGAAGCCATCCTTTTTCAGGGCCGTCCACAGGGCGCCGGGAACGGACATCTTTCGCCACTGCATCACTTGCGCGATCTCTTCCGGGCTGCGCGCGCCGACGACTGTCGATGCCACTACGGGGTGCGCGGCCGGAAACTGCAACGCCACAGATTGCGGCGCCACGCCAAAGGACTCGCAGAGCGTCCACAGAGCATCGGCGCGCGCCAGAATGCCGGCGGGCGCGCCTTCATAGTTGTACTTGCTCGCCGCAGTCGGCCTGGTTGCGAGCAGTCCGGAATTGAAGACCCCCGCCGCGATCAACCGCACACCGCGCTTTGTAAAAAGCTCCAGCAGTCCGCTCGACAGCGCCGGCTGTTCCAGTACCGTGTACCGTCCGGCCAGCAGGATAAAGTCCAGCGCTTCGTGCGGCAGCAATTCCAGACAGACCTCGCACTCGTTCACCCCGATGCCGATCCAGCGCAGCAGGCCCTCAGCGCGCGCCGCCCGAAGTTCCGGGATGGTCTCCGTCAGCACCTGTTGCAAAATCCCGCGATGCGCATCGCCATGCGTCAGCCGACCGATATCGTGGATGAACGCAATGTCGACGTGCTCGACGCCAAGCCGTGACAGGCTGCCTTCAAGACTTCGCCGCACGCCCGAGCGCGAATAGTCGAAGCGTGGACGGAACGGAAGCGGATCGGCATAACCGAAATCGCCCTCGTTGCCGGGCGCGACGGAATCGAGAACCCGTCCGACCTTCGTCGACAACATCGGTCTTGTGCCGCTCCAACTCTGCAATGCCTTGCCGATGCGCGCTTCACTGCGGCCGTGCCCGTAATAGGGCGCGGTATCAAGGTACTCGATCCCGCAGGCGAGCGCCGCGTGAACGGTTGCGACGGCCTGTTCGTCGCTGATCGCCTCGTAGAGATTGCCCAAGGGGGCGCATCCGAGCCCAAAGGCCGGCAGTTTGATCGCGTCGATATCGTTCATGAGGCCGGTCACCCGCTTGAGAAACGCCGGGCTGCCAGCGGGCCATGATCGCGTGCGGCTTGCAAGCTTGGTGCGCTGTCCGCAGACCGGTCAAACGCCGATGTTTGGGTTCAGCGCCAGGTGCCTGCCCGAGTCGCGTCGCGCCACGCGGGACTTTCATTCCCGGCGCCATCGGCCCGGTTTTCGGTGCTAGGATCGGACCGAGCCAGGAGTCCGCGATGACCTATGCCACCCGCGCCATGTACGATGCCGACAGCCACATCATGGAGTTGCCGGATTTCCTGCAGAAATATGCCGATCCCGCGGTGCGCGACGAAATTCCCGCCGTGAGCTACTCGGCCTCCATCGTCACCGACGAGGAAGTCGCCGAGATCATGGCGCGCGGCGGACGGCACAGCGACGAGCATCTCGCAGAGCTGCTCGGTCTCGGCGACCGGCTTATCGAGAAATCGAAGGAGATCCAGGCGCTGGGCGCGTTCGACGGTCGCGAGCGAAAGCAGGCCATGGACATGCTCGGCTTCAAGAAGCAGCTGGTGTTCGCCACCCACAGCGTGGCGATGCCGTTCTCGCCCAGCTCCAAAATCGCGCCGACCCGCCGCTATGGCGGCGCACGCGCGCACAACAGGCACATGGCGGAATTTTGCTCGCATGACCCACGACTGATGGGCGTGGCGATCGTACCGCTGGACGATCCGGCGTCCGCGCTCGCGGAACTCGATTTTGTCCTGAAGACAAATCTGAAGGCCGCGTGGGTGCCGCATCGCCCGGCCGGCGACAAATCTCCCGGTCATGTGGAGTTCGAGCCTTTCTGGGCGAAGCTGGCGGAGGCCGGCGTCCCCTTCCTGTTGCATGTCGGCGGGTCGCCGCTGCAGCTGGCAAAGGCCTGGGGCAATAATGGCCGCGCCGCGACCAAGGACTGGCTCGGCGGCGGCGAGAATCTGCGCACCAAGGACGTCGCCGTCCTGCATCAGGGTCCGGAAACATTCCTCTCGATGATGGTGATCGAAGGTGTGTTCGAGCGATATCCGGAGTTGCGCGGCGCGAGCGTGGAACTGGGCGCCGGCTGGGTGCCGTCGATGCTGACGCGGCTTGACTGGGTCGCCAAGCACTGGGGACGTACAGACGCGACGATGGCGGCGTTCAAGCGCACGCCGACGGAACAGCTCACGCAGCAGATGGCCTTTACGCCCTTCGTGTTCGAGGAAGTCGGCGCGTTCATCGACCAGTCCAATCCGGACCTGTACCTGTTTTCGAGCGACTATCCGCACATCGAAGGCGGCCGCAATCCGATCGCGCGCTTTGAAGGCGCGCTCGGCGAACGCGCGCCGCTGGTGCGCGACAAGTTCTATGCCGAGAATTTCCTGCGCATCTTTCCCGACGCACGCGTGAACTGAACGACAATACCGAACCGGAGGAAATTTCGTGCGACTGAGCAAAGCCCGCATTGCGCCATTGACCGATGCCGAGTTCACCGACGAGCAGAAGGTGGCTCTGGCGCCCATGGGCGCTCGCATCATAAATATCTTTCGCACTCTGGCGCATGCGCCAAAGGCGTTGACGAGATTTCAGCAGTGGGGCGCCTACGTCCTGTCGAAGCGCAATTCCCTGCCCGAGCGCGAACGCGAAATCGTGATCCTGCGCACCGGTTATCTCTGCAAATCGGGCTATGAGTGGACGCAGCATGTCGTCATCGGCAAGCGGTCGGGCCTCACGGACGAGGAGATCGCCCGCATCAAGAAAGGCGCCGAAGCAGGATGGAGCGCGGCCGACGCGGCCCTGATGCGCGCCAGCGACGAGCTGCACAAGGACCAGTTCATTTCAAACACGACATGGGCAGAACTCGGCAAGCATTTCGACCAGAAACAGTGCATGGATGTGGTCTTCACGGCCGGCCAATACACGCAGGTGTCGATGTTCCTGAACACGTTCGGCGTGCAGCTTGACGCCGGTCAGACTCTGGACCCGGACCTGAAGGGCTTTTGAGCATGCGGCTGAAGGGCAAAACCGTGATCATCTCCGGCGCTGGGCAGACGCCGGGCACGACCATCGGAAACGGCCGGGCCATGGCGATACTGTTCGCGCGCGAAGGTGCGGATGTTCTGTGCGTCGACCGCGACGGCGCCCGCGCCGAGGAAACCGTGGCCATGATCGCGCAGGAAGGCGGCCGCGCGGCGAGCCTGGAAGCCAACATCGTCAAGCCGGGCGCGGCGGATGCCATCGTCGCGGCGGCCAAGACGCGCTTCGGACACATCGACATTCTCGTCAACAATGTGGGCATTGGCGGCGGTGACGGTCCGGCGCACAAGGTCGAGGAAGCCGCCTTCGACCGCATCATGAACGTCAATCTCAAGGGCACCTGGCTGCTGACCAAGGCCGTGATCCCGATCATGCGCGAACAGGGCAAGGGCGCGATCGTCAACATCTCCTCGCTTGCCTCCATCGCCGGCGGCATTCAGCTCGCGTACGAAGTGTCGAAGGCCGCGGTGAACCGGCTGACCACCAGCGTGGCTCAGGCCAATGCGCGCCACGGCATCCGCTGCAATGCCATCCTGCCGGGGCTGATGGACACGCCGATGGCGGTGGCCGGCATCGCGCAGGCGAGTGGCCAGGACCAGGAAGCCGTGCGCCAGGCGCGCAACGCGCGCGTGCCGCTCGGCGGAAAAATGGGCTCGGCGTGGGACACGGCCAATGCCGCGCTGTTCCTGGCATCCGACGAGGCGCAATTCATCACCGGCGTGCTACTGCCGGTCGATGGCGGCATGTCGGTCCGCATCGGCTAGTGGCCAGCGAGCTGGACGCGATCATTATCGGCGGCGGGCACAATGGCCTGGTCTGCGCATTCTATCTCGCGCGCGCCGGGCTGAAGGTCACAGTTCTGGAGCGGCGGCCGATCGTTGGCGGCGCCGCCGTCACCGAAGAGTTCTTTCCCGGCTTTCGCAACTCGATCGCCAGCTACACTGTCTCGCTGCTCAACCCGAAGATCATCCGCGATCTCGACCTGCATCGCCATGGGCTGCGCATCGTCGAGCGCCAGGTCTCCAATTTTCTGCCTCTCAACGACCGTGAGTATCTTTCCGGCACGGGTCATGCGGAGATCGCGAAGTTCTCCAGGAAGGATGCATCGCGCATCGATGGCTACACAGCGCGACTTGAGACCATCGCCGATGTGCTGCGCGAACTCGTACTGAAAACGCCGCCGAACCTGACGGCGGACGGTTGGACGGCGGCACTGCCGGAACTGCTCAAGAGCGCCACGCTCGGCCATCGCATGGCGAGCCTGGACCTGACGGCTAGGCGCGACTTGCTGGCGCTGTTCACGCAGTCGGGCGGCGACTGGCTCGACGGCTGGTTCGAAAGCGATCCGATCAAGGCCCTGCTCGGCTTCGATGCCATCGTCGGAAACTATGCCAGTCCCTATACGCCAGGTTCGGCCTATGTGCTGCTGCATCATGTCTTCGGCGAGGTGAACGGAAAGAAGGGCGCATGGGGTCACGCGATCGGCGGCATGGGCGCAATCACTGAGGCGATGGCGGCGGCGTGCCGCGAACACGGCGTCGAGATCCGAACCGATTGCGCGGTGCGCGAAGTGATCGTCAAGAATGGTCGTGCCGCCGGGGTTGTGACCGAAACGGGCGAAGCGCTTTTCGCCTCTCGCATCGTGTCAAACCTCAACCCCAAGCTGTTGTTCGGCAAGCTGGTCGACGCCGCCCTCCTGCCCGCGGATTTTCGCGAGCGCATCGCGCGCTACCGCAACGGGTCGGGAACGTTCCGGATGAATGTGGCGCTGTCCGAATTGCCGCGCTTCACCTGCCTGCCGCAGGACGGCGCGCATCTGACCGCCGGCATCATCATGGCGCCGAGCCTGGCCTTTATGGACCGCGCCTTTGCCGATGCGCGCGCCTTCGGATGGTCGAAGGCTCCCATTGTGGAGATGCTGATCCCCTCGGTGGTGGACAACACACTTGCTCCACAGGGCCGCCATGTGGCGAGCCTGTTCTGCCAGCACGTCGCACCCGTGCTTTCCGACGGCCGCGCATGGGACGATCATCGCGACGAGGTCGCGGCGCTGATGATCGACACAGTCGATCGCTACGCACCCGGGTTCAAACAGTCCGTGCTGGGGATGCAGGCACTCAGCCCGCTCGATCTTGAGCGAGTCTTCGGCCTGACCGGCGGCGACATCATGCATGGCAAGCTCGAACTCGATCAGATCTTTTCGGCCCGTCCGGTCCTCGGTCACGGCAATTATCGCAGTCCGCTCGAGGGTCTCTACATGTGCGGCGCGGGAACCCATCCGGGCGGCGGCGTGACCGGCGCGCCCGGCCACAATGCCGCGCGCGAAATTCTCAAGGATGCAGGCCGGTCAAAATCGGGTAAAAGGCGCCGATGAGCAGTCACCGTTTCTGCATTGCGCCCATGATGGAATGGACGGACACGCATTGCCGCGTGCTGCATCGCCTGCTGACGCGCCACGCCCTGCTCTACACCGAGATGGTTACGGCCGAGGCGATCATTCGCGGCAACCGCGAGCGGCTTCTCGGCTTTGATGCCAGCGAGCATCGCGTCGCCGTGCAGCTCGGCGGCTCCGATCCGGCGCGCCTCACGCAAGCCGCGAAGATCGCCGCGGACATGGGTTACGACGAGGTCAACCTGAATGTCGGCTGTCCGTCGGACCGCGTGCAATCCGGGCGCTTCGGCGCCTGCCTGATGCGCGAGCCGCTTCTTGTCGCAGACTGCGTGGCGGCGATGCGGGCCGCGGTGACGGTTCCGGTGACGGTCAAGTGCCGGCTCGGAGTCGATGATCAGGACCCGCACCACTCGCTGCGCACGATGATCGAGCGCTGTGAAGCGGCCGGCGTGACGACCTTCGTCGTGCATGCGCGCAAGGCGTGGCTCGGGG
>JANYBR010000348.1 GCA_025360685.1 Pseudomonadota bacterium | reverse complement strand
GCCTTGAACGCCGCATCAAACTTCTTGCGTGACTTCGTCATATTCGCTCCATCCGTTATGACAGAGCAGGACGCTTCACACCTTAACGGGTGGTCCTAAATCCGGGGTCCATATGTGGACGGCCGCCTCCTGGCAAGGGTGTTGGGCAGTGCTCTGATCAGATCGCTTGCGTCCATATGTCCGGCCTGTTGTCGCGCTCGCACATGAACGCTGGCCAAGATGGTTTCCGCGACGCAAGTTCCAAACACTTCAGCGACCTTTGCGGCCACTGGACCCCACGGAGTGTCTCGCGTCTTGGATCGATCGATCACACCATCTGCTCGTTACCTTGCAAGTTCTGGCATCGGCTCAGCACGGTTGCAGTTAAGTTGCTCCCCGTGTCTGGCTGATCTCTAGGCCGCGTTCGCCAGAGCGGCGGGAGTGGATTTCGCGGTGTAACTTTCACCTGTGACCATAAGCTTCCAGGCGACGCGGGCCATTTTATTAGCCAGCGCCACAGCGGCCAACTTCGCTGGTTTGCGCTTGAGGAGGTCGATGATCCAAGGAGCTCCGCGTCCGCCGCGTCGAACATGTTGGATGACGGCAGTGGCCCCGACCACCAACACGCTGCGCAAGGTCTCGTCGCCGGCTCGGGTGATAACGCCGAGCCGGACCTTGCCGGCAGTTGAGTGATCCTTCGGTGTCAAGCCGATCCAAGCCGCGAACTGTCGCCCCGATTTGAACAGCTGGGGCGCGGGGGTCTTCATCGTCAGAAGAGCCGCGCCGATCGGACCGACGCCCGGGATCTTGGCGAGGCGTCGGCTGCATTCATCCGCCTTGTGCCACGCCATCAGCTTAGCGTCGACCTCATCGATTTGCGCTTGCAGTTGGGCATACTCCCCGGCTTGGAGTGCGAACAGCTCTCGGGCTACGATCGGCAGACTCTCGTCGGCTTGGATGCGCTCGAGCAACGGATCGAGGTGGGCCATCCCCTTGGCGACGGTAAGGCCGAACTCGGCCGCGTAGCCGCGGATGGCGTTCGACAACTGCGTGCAATTGCGGATCAGCCGATCGCGCAAGCCGATCATCATAAGCGCCGCCTGCTGCTCAGCTGTCTTCACCGGCACGAACCGCATCGTCGGTCGACTCATCGCCTCGCAAAGCGCCTCCGCGTCGGCCGCATCATTCTTGCCGCGCTTCACATAGGGCTTCACCAATTGAGCCGCGATTAGCTTCACCTCATGGCCAAACGACCGCAAAAGCCGCGCCCAATGGTGGGATGCGCCGCAGGCCTCGATCCCGATCGCCGTCGGAGCAAGCTTCTCAAAAAACGCCGCCATTTCCTTGCGCCGAAGCTTCTTGCGCAAAACAACCTTCTCGACGGCGTTCACCCCATGAAGCTGGAAAAAATGCTTCGACGTGTCCATCCCAATTCGGCTAATCTGTTCCACGGACGGTCCCCTTTGTCTGATATCTGCAACGACCTCATTCTGGCACAGTCGATGCCGTCGGGGGCCGTCCACACCAACACTTCAGACAGAAGCCGCTCCACAAAGAACCATTAGAAGGGGTGTCTCGCTAACTGCACAATCCAATCGATGAGCGCGACCATTTTATCGTTGTGAAACTGCGCAACGGCGAAATCCTTTAGCGCTTCAGCATTGCCAATAATGAATTTCGACAACTCGCTTCTGACCGGGCCGGTGGAAACAGCGAGACCATCGAAAGCTGCTTTTCCGCCCTCGCGATAGAAGCCCTCGATGACTCCCTTACGGGCGATCTCTACTGGTCCCTTAGTACGGGCCTTAAGCTTTGCTATTTGCGCGTAGGCTCCGCGTAGCAATTCGCTGACGAAGTTTCCGGTCGTCTTTCTCGCCAACTCCATCGCCTGATCGCCGTTCACATCTGCGGGTGCGTTTGACGCAGCAGCGACTTGTTCCGTCAGCGTTTCTTGCGCGGCGGCTGTCGCGATTGCTGTGGATTCGCCGACGGCCCAAGCGACTGGCCCAGCGAGATCGACGATCTTCCTCACCGCTTCGCGATCCTGCGGCCCCCGTCGGATGCTATCGAGTTCACGCGCCCTAGCATCGCCTGAGACAAAGACGTTAAAGCTGTCGATCAGGTCGCCGAGGTTTTCGGCAACGAGGTTGTCTAGTCGTGCGGGATGTGGTTCCGAGAGACTTTCTGGTGTCGCGACATGCGCGTCGTGGCGGCGACGCAACGTATTTCCGCGTGACCAAATCCTGTCGACAGATGCTGCAGCCATTTGCTCCGGCAATGCTTCGAGAAAGCGCGTGACCGGCGAAGACATGTCGCCGAGCATCTGTCCAAGTCCGATCAGCTCTCGCGCTTTGTGGCGCATTTCGTTGTAGTGGAATTGTTGAAGCTCGTCGGCGTCCGGAGGCACTTGAATGATGTCGATACGCCCCAGCGAGTCGACGCCAAATTGGGTTGCTGTGCGCTCCTGAGGGGGAATGAAGTCAGCGGAGGGGGCACTTTCGCTCGGAACTGTGCTGCTGGTGAAAGAGGGAGTCGTGGAGGCTGACGGCTCCTGTGATAGAGGAAATGGAGGTTGCGCGGTTGACGACCCCGCCTGCGCAGCAATTGCGCGTCTTCGTATATGGGCTGCTGTTAGAGCAGCGGTATCATCAGAGGGATTCAACCAACCCATTTGCGGTGGCGGATTCGGCGGGACGAAGCCCGCCGCAGCGCTGGACATGCCAATTCCCGGCAATCCGACCGTGACCTTCCCGTCAGGCAAATCCGCAGCCTTGGCTTCGAGCGTTTCAACCTCCACGGTTTTCGGCCGATGCGCCTCGATCAGTCGCTTGATTTCCGCGTTAACCGCTACAGGACCGTGCTTCCAAACTTCCTCCGGAATTGACACGCGAGCGACTTCGAGGGATTTGTTCGGGGGAATGCTCCCATCGCCCGCAAGCCGCGCTTCGTACCAGTCAGTCCAGACTTCCCATCCTTCGGTAGCGGCGAGAAGGTTCGCCTTTAGCTTCCTCCAATCGCTTTGGAGCCGATCAGGTACACTTGTATGCCACATTGGTAACGCAGCGATTGCGCTTCCCGCATCGTTCGACCCTTGTGCTGCTTCAATATCTGCTTCGAATGCGTCGCTCATCGCCTTGCTGACGTCTTGGCCGAGCGCTTCCGCACCACGGAAAGCTGCCTCAAGGGCGTGGTGAATTGGCTCATCCGCACTCACCGCGCGGCATGCTTCTTCGATGGCTATTGCCGAACCCCGCCGCGCGTTATGGTCGTCGTTCCGAGCGGAATTGCGAACCGCGTTAGCAATTTTATGGAGTTCCAAGGTGACTCGGGACATCGTCTCGGCATCGAGTGTCCCGCGAAGCGGATACTTCGCATTTGCCCAAGTGAGGTCGAGGGCGCGAAAAGTGGGCAAGAACACAACTGCGAGAGACGCGCCCAATTGAATGTGGTCGATCGCCGAAACCAGGTTAGGGAAGCGTCTAAGCGCTGACCTCGCCGCTAAAGCCTTCGCCAAACTTCGCTGGCGTTCAATCGGCTCGAAGGTCTCAAGCAACCGTTGAACCTCTTCGGGCCTCGAAAAATCCACCATTCCCGACCCGCTTTCCTCGTCCTACGCGGCAAGCTGACAGCGGCGGGCGCACAAGACAAGGGCTCGCAGCACACCCCGCGCCGTCGAATTCATGGCTGCGCTTTGGCGGA
>JANYBR010000342.1 GCA_025360685.1 Pseudomonadota bacterium | reverse complement strand
CGGCGTGCTGATCGTCACGGCGCGCGATTCCCGCGACCAGGTGCGCAACCGCCAGATCGCGCGCGAGCGCCTCGCCGAACACATCCGCCGCGCGGCATTCGTGGCGAAGAAACGCAAACCCACCAAACCGACCCGTGCCTCAAAGGAACGCCGCATCGAAACCAAGAAGCGCACCGGTTTCAACAAGAGGCAGCGGTCGAAAAAGTTTGAGGAATAGACTCCACTGTTCACCATGGCCGCCCTTGAGGCGGCCACCTAGTCGGCGCGCGTCCGCGCGCCGGAAACGCTATTCGATCACTGGGTGGCCGGGTCGAGCCCGGCCATGGTGAATTGTTTGAGCGGCGAATCTACTTCGCCTTTTCCGCCGCGTCGACCTTCTGCTGCACCTGCGCCCAGCGGCGCGCGCCTTCGCCGGCACTTCCGCGCTGCGGTTCCGGAAGTGTTTCACCCGCAGCGCGCGCCCTTTCGGCGATCTGACGGCCGAGCGCCACGACTTTTGGGATTTCGCCATCGGCGAGAGGCTTCATGAACTTCTTGCGCTTCATCGCCTTCTCGACGAAGGGCGCGAGTTCCTCGGCCTTCTTCTTGACCCGCTCGGCTTCCTTTTCCTTGAACTCCGGCATCACCTCGTGCGCGAACAGCTCCAGCGCCTCGCAGATGTGCTCGTGCTTGTTGCGCCCGCCTTGCTGGATGAACGAAACCTGGTCGACGCCGGAGTCCTGAAAGCCGCGCAGATGCTTGCGCAGCTGATCCGGCGTGCCGATGCCGCCTTCACCGCCCGCGCCCGGAGCGTCGGGGCCAGCGGCGGCCTGCGCCTTCTCGAACGCACTCCAGATGTTGGTGCGGCCCGGTATGTGCTCGCCGAAACCATAATGATGGCCGAGTGCGTAGCCGAAGAAGCGGAAACCATCGAGGCCGCGGCGGCGTGCTTCCGCCACATCGTTGTGCACGGAAAAGCTCGACACCATGCAGATGTTGGGGTTCACCGCATGGCCGATCGGCACGCATTCTTCCTTGAAGATGCGGTAATAGTCGTCGACCCACTGCTTGGCTTCGGCGGGATCGACGAATGCAAACGTCAGCGCGCCGATGCCAAGCCGCGCCGCAAGCTTGATCGTCTCGCGGTTGGAACAGGCGACCCAGAGCGGCGGATGCGGCCGTTGCACGGGCTTGGGCACCACGTTGCGGCACGGCATGGAAAAATACTGGCCCTCGAATCCGGGATAAGGGTCCATCGCCATCATGTTGGCGCATTGCTCGACCGCTTCGAGCCACTGATTGCGCTTCTGTTCGACCGGCACCTTGTAGCCGCCGAGCTCGAGAAGCGCGGAGCTCTCGCCCGTGCCCCATTCGACGCGTCCGTTCGAGACCAGATCGAGCGTGGCGATGCGCTCGGCGACTCTCGCCGGGTGATTGTAGTTCGGCGGCATCAAGGTGATGCCGTGGCCGAGCCGGATGTTCTTGGTGCGCTGCGAGCAGGCGGCCAGGAACACTTCCGGCGCCGAGGAATGCGAATATTCCTCGAGGAAGTGATGCTCGACCTCCCAGGCATTGTCGATGCCGAGCTTGTCGGCGAGTTCGACCTGGTCGAGCGCATGCTGGAAGAGTCGCAGCTCGTCGCCTTCGTTCCAGGGGCGCGGCAGCTGGTGCTCGTAGAAAATACCAAAGCGCATTTATCGTCTCCTGTTCAGGTTTTTGTCACGGCGGGGTTCTGCCAAGCCGCGCGCTGCGCCATGCGGCGCTGTTGTTCCTCGGGGTCCCAGGCGTGGCGGGGTCCGACCGTCATGCCGCCGTCGACCACGATGTGAGTGCCGGTGACGAATTCGGAATCGTCGCTGGCGAAATAGAGGCAGGCCCGCGCGATGTCCGACGGCACGCCGCCTTTCGGGATGGGCTGTGCATTGGGTGCCTGTTCGCGCATGCCGGCGTTCAGCATGTCGACCATCTGATCGGTAGCACCCATCGTCCTGGCGCCCGCGCCGAAGATGTTTGTCAGAATCAGGCCGGGACAGATCGCATTGACCCGGATCTTCGAACGCCCGAGCTGTGCTGCCGTCACGGTCGTCAGGTGAATCACACCCGCCTTGGCGACCGAGTAGGCGACCGGGCCCATGCCGGCCTGCAATGCCGCCACCGATGCGGTGTTGATGATCGATCCGCCGCCGCGTTCCTTCATGGAGGGAATGGCGTAGCGGATGCCGAGCGCGACCGAGCGCAGGAGCAGGTTCATCGAGCGGTCCCACGCTTCGCCGGTCATGTCCTCGATCGTGTTGGCACTGCCGCCGGCGCCGGCATTGTTGAACAGGATGTCGATGCCGCC
>JANYBR010000157.1 GCA_025360685.1 Pseudomonadota bacterium | reverse complement strand
CGCCGGTCCGGCCATTCCGCGTCAGGGCAGTCTGAACTTGCTTCCACGTATCGTCGTCGACGATGCGTTCGTGTTCGCCCTCATAAACCTGCCCGTCGAATTCGACCTTCCCGGCGGAGCTGTTCTTTTCGGTAAGAGAGGTCGTTGGCTTTGCTGTCCAGGACGTTGTCGTCGCCGGTGGCGGTAACGTCCGCGATGACCATGCGGTTTTCGACGCGCTCTTTGAGGTTGATGTACTCGTCGAGGGTGATATCAGGCCAGTAGTTTACGAGCTGGATGCAGGCGTTACGTGAGCCGATACGGTCGATGCGACCGAAGCGCTGGATAATGCGGACCGGATTCCAGTGAATGTCGTAGTTGATGAGGTAATCGCAATCCTGGAGGTTCTGCCCTTCGGAGATGCAGTCGGTGCCGATGAGGATGTCGATCCGGTTGGGATCGTCGGGCATGATTGCCGCCTTTTCCTTCGATAGCGGCGAGAAAAGGGTGAGCAGTGACTGGAAATCGTAGCCGCGGCCAAGAGTGGATTTGGGAGTCTGGGTTCCGGTCACTTTGCCCGTGTGGATGTGGTGGGTTTTTAACAGACGTGCGGCGAGGTGCTCATAGAGGTAGTTGGCTGTATCGGCAAACGCGGTGAAGATCAGGATCTTCCGGTTGCCGGGGTTGATGGGCGAGGCGAGTTTACTCAGGATCTGAGTCTTCAGGTGCTGGAGCTTGGCGTCGTCAGCCGGCGTGATCTTGTGCATCTCCGCGAGGAGCGCGTTGATTATGGCGAGATCGGCTCGGAGGTCGTGTTCCCAGGCGGGAAGGTCCATATCGGAAAGGCTGATACGGACTTTGCCGCCGATCTGATCGTCGCGCTCCTCGTCCGATTCGACGTTCTCGTCGTTCGGCTCGTCTTCCAGTCCCGAAAATTCCTCGTCATCTTCGGGTTCGGCACGCTCAAACACGGCGGATCGATCAACGAAGATCGTGTCGCGTCCGGATTTGTTGAATACGTCGATTTTGGAGAGGGTTGCGACGTGATGAGAAGCCAGTTTTTGCAGGGTGAGGCGGAAGGCTTCGACGGAACTTTCGAGACGCTTCAGGAGGTTCACCGTCATGAGGGCCTGCAGGCTCTTCTCCCGGTCGCGCTGTTTTAGCTTGGCGCCACCGCCTTTGACCTCAGTGTCGTAGAGGGCTTCGTATTTCGCCAACCGGCTGGGAAGGATGTATCCGACGGGCGCGTAGACGCCCAGTTTCAGGAGCGACAACTGATTGAAGATGTCGTTGAAGCCGATCACGTCGGGGCGTTGTGTGAGTGGGCAGTGGAAGGAAAGCGGCTGGCGGCGCAGGGGAAACGTACCAATGTCGGTGGTGTCGTAGAACGTTTCGATGTGTTTGCGGGAGCGCGCGATGGTGACGGAATCGAGCAACTCGAAGAAATCGAAGTCCAGTGCGTTGAGAATGGCGGCCGGGGTGCGATCTTCCGGCGGCAGCGTAGACCAGGTGTTGAAGGCGGCCTGGGCTTTGCGGAAGATATCGTTGATGTCTTTTTCAGTCTTCAGCTTCGCGCTGAGGTTTTCCGGATCGCCTTCATAGGCGAGGGCCAGTTGGTTCCGCAGATCGTTGAAGCGATTATTGACCGGCGTGGCAGAGAGCATCAGCACTTTGGTCTTGACGCCCGCTTTGATGACTGAGTTCATCAGCTTCTGGTAGCGGGTTTCGTGGTCCTTGAAGGCATCATTATTGCGGAAGTTGTGGGATTCATCGATGACGACCAGGTCGTAGTTGCCCCAGTTGATTCGATTGAGGGGGATTCCGAAGGAATAGCCGCGCGTGCGCTGCAGGTCGGTGTGGCAGAGAACGTCGTAGCTGAAACGATCTTTCGCGAAAATATTGGTTTTCAGGTTGCGGTTGTAGTTCAGCCAGTTGTCGGCGAGCTTTTTGGGGCAGAGGACGAGGACAGAGCGATTGCGCAGCTCGTAGTATTTGATGACCGCAAGCGCGGTGAAGGTCTTGCCGAGTCCGACGCTATCGGCAAGGATGCAGCCGCTGTAGGTTTCGAGCTTGTTGATGATGCCAGTGGCGGCGTCGCGCTGAAAGTTATAGAGCTTTTGCCAGATGAGGCTGTTCTGGTACCCGGTCAGGTCGTTGGGGAGAACGTCCGCGCTGATGTCTTCGAGGAACTCATTGAAAATGTTGAATAGCATCAGGAAGTAAATGCGCTCGGGGGAGTTCTCCTGGTAGACGGAGGCGATGTGTTCGCAGAGCCGATCTGTGACGTCTTCGAGCTTGGCTTTGTCGTTCCAGATTTGATCGAAGAGGTGTATCCAGGTGGTTGTGATGGTGGGTTCATCCATCCGGTTGACCATGCTGGAGACCGCATTGCCCGGCTGATAACCCAGATCAACAGCTGTAAAACCGTGGATCGGCATATACACGGCATCGGAAGGCGCAGTGCTGACGCAGGCGAACTGCTGCATGGGTGCCGATCCCTGGTTGGAGCGGAAGGCGGCTTTGCGACGTATCCAGTCGGCACATTCGCGTGCGATGGCGCGCTGGGTTAGTTTGTTCCTGAGGCGGATTTCGAATTCGCTGCCGTAAAAATCGCGCTCGCGTTCGAGCCTGGGGATGTGGAACTCGCGGCGTTCCTTTTTCACCTTATCGGTTGCCTCGCCGGGGACGAAGGTGGGCGTCGTAAAAATGAATTCGAGAAGTTCGATCTTTTCGAGCTCAGTCTTGAGGGCCTCGAAGGCGTAGATGGAGAAGCACGAGGCCGCGATTTTGAGCTTTGCCCCCGGCGCAAGGGTCTGCTTCAGGTTGTCCCCGAGCAGGTGGTTGATGTTGTCGATTATCTCCATTATCTCCATTGGTCAATGAGCGCCGGGCCGGAAGTTGGCCGGACGAAGGTCGTCGCCTTAGAATGCTTATTCTCGCTCATTACCCATTTCTGGCCTTATATCTCCGAAGCGAGCCGCCCGATGGCGCGACATCGTAGCCGAGCACAGGACTGCCGCCGATCCTCTACAATCTGCTGACCAACTACATCTACGCCGGGAAGGTCGAATTCGACGGGCAGGTTTATGAGGGCGAACACGAACGCATCGTCGACGACGATACGTGGAAGCAAGTTCAGACTGCCCTGACGCGGAATGGCCGGACCGGC
>JANYBR010000329.1 GCA_025360685.1 Pseudomonadota bacterium | reverse complement strand
TGACGATCTTCGCCTGCGGCGCTTGTGTCATCTGCCTCTCCCTGGGAATCGGACCGGTCGAAAACACTGACGCCTCCGTCACGCCGGAGAGTTGATCCAGGTCAATTTTGAGATCACAGAATGGCCAAACCGGCCTGCACGTGCGCAAAGATCAGGTGCATGCGTTGCATCGACCTGTCGAGGTCGTCCCCAAAAGCAGACACGGCCGGACGATTCGGCGGCGCGGTTGACGGCGGGTCTGGCGCGCGACTGCGCCTGTTGTCTCTCTCCCAGCTGAGCAGAAACTAGCTAAGGATTCTGAGCTCCTCCTCGACGAACTCGCCAAACAATGGATCTTGCCGCTGCCATAGACTGCCCTCGATGCTTCTCCAATCTTCTTCGTCCAGAACGCTTGCCGCGAGCGGGAAAAATAGCTCCTCTTCCATTCTCATATCGACGCCCGAGGCCTATGGGCTAGCGCATGTTGGGCCGGTCCACTTACCTACGAATGTGCTTTTCCACTTCAGGCTCATCATTTCACTGGGCAAATAGATGGACTCGCCGGTGTAGTGCTCGGCGGTGTCATAGGTAATCGTCATCCTGCCCCTTCCGTGCGTATCGCCGTGGCAGGCGAATTCCGTGTGAAAGGTCGCCCCTTCGAGCTGCGGATCGATCATCGTGCAGGACAGGGTCGGCGTTGACTGAAACGTCGTCGCCGGCGGCGCGTTGTCAATTGCACAGTAGTTCCTGGTCGTAGTGCCGGTAGACTTGAGAAGTTTCGCAACTACGATGGCGTCGAGACTCTGGAGCGCACCGTTGGGATCGATGACTTGCGTCTCCGTGGTACGCGTCCAGTTGCCGGACTTCTCTGCCGTCAGTGCCGGTTGCACGGCAAGAACGCCAACTGCCGCTAGAAGAATGATCGATGTCGCGCGCATACTTTTCCCCCTCTTATGGCAAACGTCTCGACCCGAGTTCACGCAACTCTCAAGCCGGCATTTCCTCGATGCCCCTCGGATGGCACGGATGATAGTGGCTTTCTACAGTTCTTTGTAGCGGGTTGGTTTGCGAAACCTCTTCAATCGACGCCGCCGGCCGCTCGCCATCAGCGCCTCCTTGCGCACCGGCCATTGGCGGACGCTTGCTGGAGCGACGCTTTTTTTCGCGCCACGCACGGACCGTCGGGTGGGACGAATGCTTCCCTGTCGTCACTGAGCAGAACCAGCACTGCCGGCTGCAGCGCGCACATCTCAGACACGGGACAAAAGACAGCGCGCTTGATTGGGAGTCGGAGTAAGGGCTTGTACGTAGGCATCTGCACGGAGCGTGGTAAGCGCTTGAATGTGTACAACCCATATGATCCGGCAGCGTCCGCGCGCTTGAAAGCACCGACTCTCGAGTGTTCCGAGTGAGAGAGTCTTCACAACCCATTCACTCTCATACGAGAAGCTGCGCTCTCGGCTTGGAGTACGGCACGTGGAGGCAGAACGTCCAATTGGCAACTTGTTTGTTCGACATGCCACGGAGATTGCTCTCGTCACTTTGACCGTTCTGATGATGCTCGCCGCGGGCGCATTTTGGCGCCAGGAAGATGTCAGCTGGCAAGCCAAGGGCTGGGTCATACACACCTACGACGTCAAGACTCATATCGAGTCGCTGTTCAGCTCGCTTGTGGATGTCGAAGTTGGCCAGCGCGGCTACCTGCTGACTGGCGATGCGGACTACCTGGATCCTTACCATGAAGCGTTGCGCAACGGCCCAAAGCTCACAGCGGAGAATCTCACTGCTCGGCAGCACCGCTCCATCAGCCAAGAACTGGCGGTCATTCGGACGCTGACGAAGGATAATCCTGCGCAGCAGAGCAACCTGGACGAAATGGACGAGGTCGCCGGCAGACTCCTGACATATGCGAAGTCTACGATTCACCAACAGCAAATCCAGGGCGCAAACGCCGTCGGGCCGAAGATCGACTTACGTCACGGGCGTGAACTCATGGATCACATCCGCAGCCTGGTGCGCATCATGGAGGCGGAAGAGAGCCACTTGCTGGATTTGCGGAGCGAAGCCGACGAGATCAGCACCAATCAAGACGCGTGGATGACGTTTCTCAGTCTCGCCTTCTTCTACGTTGCCATGGCATCGGCCGTCTTCTTCTACCAGCGCAGCCAGGCGCGCGGCCGGTCGCAGCTGCTTCTCTATACGGAGGAACTGGAAAAGCGCGAAGAAGAGTTGAAAATGCAGCAGGAGGAGCTCAAGACCTCCAACGAGGAAATAGAAGCCGCCAACGAAGAGCTGGAGGAAAAAACGAAGGCGCTGGAGCAGCAGAATGCCCAAATTCTACAACAAGCGGCGGAGCTGTCCGAAAGCAAGCGACTGACTGAGGAGAAAGCGCGCGAAGTGGAGCGAGCGAGCAAATACAAATCCGAGTTTCTTGCCAACATGTCCCATGAATTGCGCACGCCTCTCAACAGCCTCCTCATACTGGCCAGGCTGCTCGCCGCTAACGAGCAGGGCAACCTCACCGACGAACAGGTCGAGGAAGCGCGCGTCATTCACAATGGCGGCTTGGAATTGCTCGGACTCATCAACGATATTCTCGATCTTTCCAAGGTCGAGGCCGGCAAGCTTACAGTCACCGCTGAGGATATCGCACCGGAAGTCGTCGCGAGCCGTCTCCAGCAACAGTTTGCCCCGATGGCCAAAGACAGGGGTCTTGCGTTTCCTGTGATTGTGGCCGATGGCGCTCCCCAGATGCTGCATACCGATACACAGCGGGTGGA
>JANYBR010000173.1 GCA_025360685.1 Pseudomonadota bacterium | reverse complement strand
CCTGGGCAGTCAAGAACGGCGACTTCGACAAAGCCCTAGCTGTCCCGGGCGTCGACGGGGTCGTCGTGGGGCGCGACAGGGATCGAACCTGTGACCCCTACCATGTCAATGTCGCCTTTCCTTCGACGATTGGCGTTAAACCGCGCGTTTCACCATCGATTGGCAGCGAACAACCCACGAACGGTTCACGAACAGGCGAGAACGTAGTCCCACTGAAATCCCACAAGACTCGGTGGCCCAGGAGAGGTTGCAAACGGAGCGGGCAAGTTGACCGATTAGGACGCAATCAGGCAGGCAGAAGTCCGACTCTTATGTTCGTGCGTCCGAGATGAACGAGACCATGCGACCATCGCACCTCATCTAGACCATACGGAAAAAAGGGGTGACTGCCCGCCACTACATAAGGTGGTCCGCGCACGTGTTTCCCACATAACCCGCAAACGCAATCGGCGAATCAGAGCTCTCAGAGGCGGATGTCTAATTCAAAGCTTGATCTAGGTCAGAGATCAGATCGGCCACATCCTCGACACCACAGGACAGCCGCACCAGCGCGTCGCTGATACCAAGTATCTCGCGCTTGTCCGCAGGGATCGAAGCATGCGTCATGATCGCCGGGTGTTCGATCAAGCTTTCCACCCCGCCAAGTGATTCTGCCAGGGTGAACAATCTGCAACGCTCAAGGAAGCGTTTCGTTCCGGCTAGATCTCGCTTCAAAATGACAGTCACGATGCCGCCGAACGCGGCCATCTGTGATTTTGCCAAAGAGTACTGAGGGTGACTTTCCAGTCCCGGATAATACACCTGCAAAATGTCGGTGCGCGCTTCCAGTCGCCGCGCAATCTGCAGCGCGTTCGAGCAGTGCCGCTCCATGCGCAACGCCAGCGTCTTCAGACCACGCAATGCCAGAAATGAATCAAACGGTCCCTGAATCGCGCCCACGGCGTTCTGAAGAAAACGCATTCGCTCGGCGAGATCGCTGCTTTCTCCAATCACGACGCAACCGCCGATGATATCAGAGTGGCCATTCAGGTATTTGGTGGTGGAATGCACCACGATGTCGATTGCCAATTCCAGGGGACGTTGCACATATGGCGACGCAAATGTGTTGTCCGAAACGGTGAGAATTCCACGCTTTTTGGCCAGCGCAGATACTGCGGCGAGATCGGCCAACCGCAAAAGCGGATTTGTTGGCGTTTCCACCCAAATCATTTTGGTGTTCGGCTTTACCGCCTTTTCGATTGCGGCAATGTCGCTCATGTCGACAAAATCGAATTGAAGCCCTGCGCTGCGTTTGCGCACACGCTCGAACAGACGGAACGTGCCTCCATAAAGATCGTCGCTCGCGATTACATGATCGCCGCTGTTGAGCAGCTCCAAGCATGTCGAAATGGCCGCCAGACCACTCGCAAAAGCATAACCGTGCACTCCGCTCTCAAGATCGGCGATGCATCGCTCGAACGCTTGGCGTGTCGGGTTTTGCGAGCGCGAATATTCGTAACCCTTGTGAATGCCCGGCGACTCTTGTGCGTATGTACTGGTCGCATAGATGGGCACCATAACGGCACCGGTCGTGGGATCGGGATATTGACCTGCATGGATCGTGCGTGTGGCAAACGCCAGACGATTGGAACTCGATTTGTCCGTCATGTTTTCTGTCTCAGGTGGTTGATGAGGTCGACTCGCGTTATGAGGCCTACGAACTTCTCGCCTTCGAGTACGATTGCGACCTCGTTGCGCTCGAAGATTGGCGCCAGTGCCTCCATCGCGTCAGTAGTCTGGACGGTTTTGAGTCGTGCCGTCATCGCACTGCGTACAGGGTCCTTGAATTGTTGCGCACGAAATTCGTCATGGCCCTCAACATGCGAGAGAATATCGTGTTCATCGAGAATGCCGACGATGCGACCGTCACTGACCACAGGCAATTGCGAAACATCGCCGGAGCGCATTCGGCTGTACGCGACGAGAAGTGTGTCGTCCGGACCGACCGTGACCGTGCCGCCACTTTCGTATGAGCGGGCGATGAGATCGGAAAGATTTCCGATCAGCTTGCGGTCCGCCAGTCCCTGCTCGATCACCCAATAATCATTGTAAAGCTTGGAAAGATACTTGTTCCCGCTGTCTGGGACTAACGTCACCACGCGTTTCGCCACTTTCTGTTCGCGGCAGTAGCGAAGGGCTGCGGCAAGCAATGTGCCGGACGACGAACCACCGAGAATCCCCTCCTTGGACAGAAGCGCGCGTGCCGTCTCGACGCTTTCCTTGTCCGAAATGGAATAAGCGACCTTCACAAGCGACAGATCGCAGTTGGCAGGGACAAAATCTTCACCGATACCTTCGACAGTCCACGATCCCGGTTCGACCTTTTGGCCGGTCTGGACCAGTGGCGCGAGAATGGAGCCAACCGGATCGGCCAGGACCATTTGTGTGCGCGGCGAGGTGCGCGCGAAGTAGCGGCCGATACCAGTCATCGTACCGCCGCTGCCGACGCCTAGGACGATGGCGTCG
>JANYBR010000170.1 GCA_025360685.1 Pseudomonadota bacterium | reverse complement strand
GGCAGCTGCAGGTCCTGCGGGCCGCGGATCGAAAGATAGGAAAGTCTTTTCGTCGCCCAACGGCCGCGCGTGACGGTGTCGAGTATGAGTCCGCTCATCAGCGACAGGAACGCTACGAGCATCAATCCGGTAGCCAGCACTGCGGTCGGCAGCCGCGGGACCAGACCTGTATGAAGAAACTCGATGACAATGGACGTGCCGAGCGCGGCGGAGGCCAGCGCGAACAGAAAGCCGATCGTGCTGAAGAACAGAAACGGCCGTTCCTCCCGGATGAGATGGGCGATCGTGAAGAGAATCTTGAAACCGTCGCGATAGGTGCTGAGCTTGCTCACCGAACCTGGCGGACGCTCCTTGTAGGCGGTGTCGACCTCGGCCATCGGCATCAGCAGGCGCACGGCGTGCACGGTGAGTTCGGTTTCGATGCCGAAGCCCTCAGCGGTGAACGGAAAGGACTTCACAAAACGCCGCGACATGATGCGGTAACCGCTGAGCATGTCGCCGAGCTTGACGTTGAACAGCATCGCGGTGAGCCCGGTCAACATCCGGTTGCCCAGGACATGACCGGCGCGATAGGCAGCCGACTCGGTGTGGACACGCTTTCCGGTCACGATGTCGAGCCCTTCATCTACCAGCTTGCGGATCAGCACGGGCGCGACTGAAGCGTCATAGGTATCGTCGCCGTCGGCCAGCACATAGATGTCGGCTTCCACGTCCGCGAACATGCGCCGCATGACATTGCCCTTGCCCTGGCGCAGTTCGCTGCGGACGATGGCACCGGCCTCGCGCGCCGCGGTGGCGGTGCGGTCCTTCGAATTGTTGTCGTAGACGTACACTCTTGCCTCTGGCAGCGCGGCGCGGAAATCGCGCACGGTCTTTCCGATCGCGGTCTCCTCATTGTAGCAGGGCAGGATCACGGCGATGTCGGTCATTGGCGTGGCCATTTGAACAGCGGACAGAACTCATAGTCGCCAATGATGTTGGTGTCGAACACGGTGCATTTCAGCCAATCGATGCGCAGGCCATATCCGACCAGCGCATCGCGCGTGCGGCCCATGTCGTAGGCGTCGGACAACACGTAGACGTCGCCGCCATGCGCCATGTGCCCGGCGACCCGGTTCTTCATCGTCCGCGTCATCTGGGTGCCGTCCTGGGGCTGGACCATCCAGCCGTCGATTCGCAGCAAGGCGATGTTGCGCGGAAAGGACGGCGCGATGAAGCCGAGCGGGCCGTTGCCGGTCAGCAGCACCATGGCCTGGTCGGGATGCACGATCTTGGGTACGTCGGCCTGGACAAAGGGATCGCTGATCGGCGAGCGCTCGATATATTCGACATGCGTCGTGGCGGCCATGGCGAGGCAGAGGGCCGCCAGCGCGATGAGCTGAACGCGGCGCCGGACGGGCAACAGGCCGATCGCGATGGCCACGAGCAGCGGGCCGAGCATCTCGAGCAGGACGATGTAGCGATAGATCGCGAACAGCTTGAGCCAGACGAGATAGGAAACCGCAGCGAACACCAGGATCGGACGCGCAGCCTCGGGAATGACGAGCGGGTCCTTCGAACGCTTGCCTGCGAGCCAAACGATGATCGCAACGATTGCCGTGACGTAGGCGAGCATGACCCGGATGTCGCGGAATGGGATATCGTCGGCGATGGCCCAATTGAGCGAGAACAGGATCGGAAACGCCGCCGCGGTCCAGAAGTGTGTCGGTAGGAAGCGCATATCGCGATACGGCGCCGGCAGCGCGAGCGGCGATTTGAACGCATCGTTGAAATAGGGAAACAGCGGATTGCCCGTGAGATGCTCCATATGGACCGTCCAGTAGCCCATGCAGGCAGCGACACCGATCAACCCGGCAAGACCGCCAGCGACCAGCCGCGTGGTCTGATGCTTCCAGTCACCGCCGAGCGCCACGAGCGCCGCAGCGAAGCCGATCGCGAATGGTGTTTCGGGAAGCTTCAGGCCGACCGTGCTGCCGGTGACAAACCCCGCCAGCGCAGCGATGGCCGCAACGCGCCACAGCGGACCTTCGCTCAACTGCTTTCGCTGCACGACCAGGATCGCGAGGCTCGCCAGGATGAGAATGCTCATCGTGTTGTCGTGATAGGTCGTGCCGAACATGTTGAGGCCGAGGCCGCCGGTCTGCCCCAGAAGCGCCAGCGCCGCGGCGCCCAGCTTGTATTCCTCGATGCGCAAGGTCTGACGGCCGAGGATGTAGAGCGGCACGACATTGGCGCCCTGCACCGCGCCCAATGTGAACAGCGCGAACCAGGCGGGCGTGTGCACCGCCAGCAAGTAGAAGGGAATGTCCTGGAACGGATTGTAGTAGGTGGCCTGATGGGCCACGAGCATGTCGATCCCTTCGCGCCCGTTCAGGAACGCGTAGGGGATGTACCAATGGTAGTTGCGAAAATCCCAGGATGTGTCCTTGCCCAGCCACAGGACGTAGCAGCCCCAAAAAACGATCGTGATCCCGAGGAACAACCATTCCTGGGCGCTGAGCTTGAGCGCACGCGGTTCGACATTGTCTACGGACATGGGAATGGGCAACGCGCGCTCGTGAAACCGCCACGGTTCTACAGCAGCTTGGGCCAACGATAAATCAGGCTTCTTGCGGCTGTTCGACCACCAGATTGCCCAGGAACTGCTGGGTCGAGGCATGGCAGGAGCGGGTCAGCGCGAAGGCACGGGCCTCGGTGCGTGACAGGGTCAAGGCACGCCGACAAGCGGCTCCCAGGTCGGGGTCGAGCGCCGCCGCCGGACAGGCGCCCACCACATCCTTCATGACGTCGTGGGGGAAGGTCGCGACCGGCGTCCCGCAGGCCAACGCCTCCAGCATCACCAGTCCGAACGTGTCGGTCAGGCTGGGAAAGACGTTGACGTCGCTGGCCGCGTAGATACGCACCAGCTCTTCGCCCGATTTGGGTCCGAGAAACTTGGCAGCCGGATATTTGCGCGCCAGAGACCCGCGGGCAGGTCCTGGTCCGACAACGACCTTCGTGCCGGGCAGATCGAGGCAAAGGAAAGCTTCGATATTCTTCTCGATCGCCACGCGGCCAACATAGAGGAAGACCGGCTTCGGATACGGCAAGCTCGCATCGGGGATCGGACGAAAATGATCGACATCCACGCCGCCTTCCCAAAGACGCACATTGCGAAAGCCGTGCGCTTGCAGCTCGCGCATCATCGAAGGCGTGCGCGCCATGGTCGCGATGGCGCCGCGGTGAAACCAGCGCTCCCACCCCCAGACGTAATTCGCCGACACAAAGGGAAAGCGCGCATGCACATAGTCGGGAAACCGCGTGTGAAAGGCCGTGGTGAATTCAATGCCATGCTTGAGGCAGATGGCGCGCGCGCTCAGTCCCATCGTGCCTTCGGTGGCGATGTGCACCGCGTCGGGCGCAAATTCGCCGATTAGCTTCTCGAGACCCTTGCGCGGGAAGAAGGCGAGGCGAATCTCGGGATAGGTCGGTAGCGGTAGAGTGAAGCGGCCCTGCGGCGTCGCATAGCGCACTTCGTGGCCCAGCGCCCGCAACTCGCGGCCGAGCATTTCGAGCGTCGTCACCACGCCGTTGACCTGCGGCCGCCAGGCATCGGTGACGATGAGAACCTTGAGGCGTTCCTGGCCGGGCAGTGGAAAGCGGCCGGCGGGCATCAGGCCGCCGGCGGTCATGCGCCTGATCCTACGCGGGTATAGGCGCGGTTTCGCGGACGGCTGTGGTGCCGGTGTAGGCGGGCGTTGGAATAGGCGTGGCCCAGCGAAGGATCTCCAGATGTCCGCGGGCATCTTCGACAAGGGCCGTGCAGCTTTCAACCCAGTCTCCATCGTTTAGGTAGAGGACTTTTCCGATTCGTCTGATCTGCGCCTGATGGATGTGGCCGCAGACGACGCCGTCGAGACCATGCAGCTCGGCCGCCTGCGCTACGGTATCCTCGAAGTGGCAGACATATTCGACGGCGTCCTTGACGGCATGCTTCAGCCAGGCCGACAGCGACCAATAGGGAAAGCCCATCGTGCGGCGCACGCGATGCAGGAGCTCGTTCAGCTGGAGCGCGCGGTCGTACGCCCACGAGCCCAGATGGGCGAGCCATTTGGCAAGGGCGATCACGCCGTCGAACTGGTCGCCATGGATGACGAGAAGACGCCGGCCGTCGGCGGTCTCGTGAATCGCCTCGCGCGTCACTTCGATGCCGGCATAGCTGCGCCCGCAATAGGGACGCAGGAATTCGTCGTGGTTGCCCGGCACGAAGATTACTCTTGTACCTTCGTCGACCTTGCGCAGGATTTCATGCACCACACGGCTCTGCGCGTCGTTCCAGTACCAGCGGCGCCTTAGCTGCCAACCGTCGACGATATCGCCGACGAGGTAGAGCGTCTGGCAGGCGTTCTTCGCCAGGAAGTCGGCCAGCAGCTCGGCCTTGCAGCCGCGGGTGCCCAGATGGGTGTCGGAAATGAAGATCGTGCGGTGATAGCTGTTGGTTCTGGCGCAATGAACCGTAGGTCGCGACCGGGACGGCGTCAGCCCGATCTGGGCGGGAGGAACCAACCAGGCGATACCGGCCATCCGCTGCGCTCCTTGCCGTGTCCAAGGGCGCGAATCACCGCTCCCTCGTTGGCCGCGTGGGTAGCGGGTTGAGGCGAATCTTTTGTTGCGGTGCAACGACAATGGTGTGAATCGTGGCTTTCAGCCGCAGACAGCGGACTTTCAGGTCGTTTCATTTCGCGCCGCAGCATTAGAAGAATTGTAGAGTGATGCCGAATAATTAGGCGAAATGGCGCGGAAATACTGGATTTTTTGGCATAATGGGCTGATATTTGACTTGCCTCGATCTGGTCCGGAGTTCATATTGTTGCAGGGCGGCATAACCGACCTCCCGTTTGTTATGCCGCCTGCCCTTCCTGGGCGGTTCCTCCCTGAACTTGGCCGCTCCTTCGGGAGCGGCCTTTTTTCTTTCGCAGCGGCCCAAACGGCCTATTCCGCGGCAAAGCTCTGGCGCGGGCGGTTGCGCGCGAGCAGGGACGGCTCGACCGCCACCAGCTGGGTGATGGCAGAGGTCAGGCGGTGGTACACCTGCTCGAACCCCGGAGCGCGTTCGATACGCTCTTCGTCGAGATAGAGCGCGCGATTGATTTCGACTTGCAGCGCATGCACGTCCCGGTCGCGGCGGCCGTGCAGTAGCGTTGTATAGCCGCCCGCATAAGGCGCGTTGCGCACATGACTGAAGCCTTGTTTCTCGAGCGCGAGCTCGGCCGCGCGCGTGACGAGCGGTGCTGCGGCCATGCCATAGCGATCGCCCAACACGATGTCGGGTATGGCTGCCGCGGACGGCATCGAATGGCAGTCAATCACCACTGCAACGCCGAAGATCTCGCGCGTTGCTGCGATCAGTTGCGCCAACGCCGCGTGGTAGGGCCGATACAGCCTGGCCAGGCGTTCCTGTGCTTCAAGCGGCGAAAGTTTCGCGCGATAGATCTCCGCGCCATCGCGAACGATGCGCGGAATTACGCCCAATCCAGCCGTAACTCTTGGACTTGGCGCATCGACGGCGATCGGCAAATGACCGTCGAACATGGCTGTGTCGATTTCAGCCGGCGCGCGGTTGGCATCCAGAAAGGCGCGCGGAAACCGGGCAGCGATCAGCGGCGCGCCAAGCGCCACGGCGCCGCTGAAAAGTTCGTCGACGAAGGCATCCTCCGAACGGCGCAAGGAGGTTGGCCCAAGCCGGCTCATGGCCATGAAGCTTTGCGGGTAGGTGCGGCCCGAATGAGGCGACGCGAAGACGAAAGGAACCGTCTGGCGGAGCGGGCGATGGATGCGGAACGGGTCGACGAACAACGCCTCCAGGCTGGCATCGGCCGCGCCTTCCTCAACTTTCCCCGTTCTTGCGCCCGCCTGGGCCATGTCGATCCGATTCGATGTATCCCGTGGTTAGTGGACCATTAACGTGGCAGGCCGATCAAGCGCGGCGCGGCGTTAACCGCCATTTACGGTTTGGGGATTATACGGTCTAGTGGACGGCGAGAGCGGGACCATGGCGCATATCCTTCTGGCGGAAGACGACGAGAGCCTGCGCAAGTTCTTGGCCCAGGCCCTGGTGAAGGCCGGCCATGCCGTGACCGATTTCGGCGATGGCAGCGATGCCTATGAGTGCCTCAAGGGCTTTCGCTTCGACCTGTTGCTGACCGACATCGTCATGCCCGGCATGGACGGCATCGAACTCGCCAAGCGCGCGGCCGAAATGAACCAGGCACTCAAGATCATGTTCATCACCGGTTTCGCCGCAGTGGCGCTGCATCCCTCGTCCAACGCGCCCAAGCAGGCCAAGGTGCTGTCCAAGCCCTTTCACCTGCGCGAGATCGTGGCCGAAGTGGACCGGATGATCGCCGCCTGACGCAGCGACGAACTGCGCCAACTTTTCCCTGCATCGGACTAGAGAATTTACAGAGCATTGCGGCGCGTTCGCCACAATCGCGCCAGCCCGCTGCCAGAATTGTGAACTATCACTGTCGCGTCCGGCGAAGAGCCCGAGACGACTCCCGCCGGGCCGCCGGTAGGCGCTGATGCGCCGGCGCAACGCGGGAGGAAAGAATGCTGATGACCAACCACCAAATCATGAGCGCGCGCCCGAGCGGCATGACGCCCAATCGGGCGATCGCAATCGGCAGCGTCGCGCTGCTCCACGTGGCCGCG
>JANYBR010000122.1 GCA_025360685.1 Pseudomonadota bacterium | reverse complement strand
CTCGGTCATTTTCTGCTCCTGGCCGGCCAGGTCGTTCTGGACCTGCTGCTCATCAGCGAGACGCAAAGCCTGGTCTTGTTCCTCATCTACGGTAGGCTCGGCCTCGAGAGTATCGGGCAGGCCGCCGTCGTCGTCGCCTTTTCGGTTCTGGCCGTCTCGCTCTTCCTCTACGCCACTGGCTGCTACCGCCGAGATGCTCTGCTCAGCCCCTCGGTCTCGATGTCGCGCGTGCCCATCGCGCTCGGATTTTCCGCCATCGTTTTGCTGCTCGCGCTGCATTACGGGTTTCCGTTCCTTTATCCCTCTTCGCGTGTCTATCTCAGCGTCAGTCGCGACGTCACGATCATCCTGATCGGTACCAGCATTTCGATGGGAGCGGCGCTCGTCAGCCGGGTCATCGTCCGTTCCATGCTGGACAAGAACCTCTTCCGCCGCCGCATTCTGGTCATCGGTACCGGCAAGCGGGCGCGTTACATCCAGGAGCTCAACGAGAGTCACGCTTACGGCACGCTGCAGGAGATCCACTTCGCCAGCGAATCCATTCTCAAGGACACCACCGCGGCGGCACGCCCGCTCGACGCCGACGTCACCCGAGACCCGCTGTCGATCTCGGCCATCGATGAACTGTCGAGCCGCCTGGACATCGACGAGGTCGTGCTGGCGTTGGACGACCGCCGCGGCGTCGTCCTCGACGGCCTGGTCGAGTGCAAGGCCCAGGGCTTTCCGGTCACCGACTTCAATTCCTTCATCGAGCGGCTGACCGGCCGGATCGATCTGGCCTGGCTTGAGATTTCCTGGCTGCTGCATTCGGCGGGATTTCAGATGCGCATGCTCGACGGCATCGTCAAGCGCATCGTTGACATTGTTCTGAGCGCACTCGCCCTGCTGGTCAGCCTGCCGGTGCTGGTGGTGGCGATGGCCGCCATCTGGCTGGAGACGGGCGGACCGGTTTTCTATCGCCAGGAACGCGTCACCTTGAACGGGCGCACCTTCTGGCTGTTCAAGCTGCGGACTATGCGGTCCAACGCCGAAACGGACGGGCCGCAATGGGCCGACGAAAACGATCCGCGCATCACCAGGGTCGGCGCCTTTCTTCGCCGCACCCGCCTCGACGAAATACCGCAGCTTCTGAACATTCTGTGGGGCGACATGTCGATCGTCGGCCCACGCCCGGAACGGCCCTGTTTCGTCGAGCAGCTGTCGAGCCAACTGCGCCTTTACCAGCTGCGCCACAGCGTGCGCGCCGGCCTGACCGGCTGGGCGCAGATCAACTATCGCTACGGCGCGTCCATGGAAGATTCGCAGCGCAAGCTCGAATACGATCTCTTCTACATCAAGAATTTCAGCCTGCTGCGTGACTGTGCGATCATGCTGCAGACTTTGCGCGTCCTGCTGTGGCCCGAGGGTGTGCGCTAGGTCTCAGCTACGCCCCATACCGTGTCCGGCCATGCTCCGATTGCACGCCAATGGCCGCACTTGCATGTGCGGACACAACCCCATATCACCGCGAAGCTGACGGTTTGCCCGCTGATATCTGAGATCGCGCATGACGGATTCGAGTAGCGACCGACGCGTCTGCCTTGTCGGCGCCGGATACATATCGAGCGTGCATGCGGACGCACTGACCAGTCTTCGCATCCCCATCGCCGCCGTCATCGATCCCAATCGCGCCAGACGCGAGAACATGGCCGCCCGCTACAAGATCGCCGCGGCGTACGGCTCCAGCGAAGAGGCGCTTGCGGCCGGCGGCTTCGGACGTGCACATCTTCTCGTGCCGCCAGACCATCACGCCCCGGCGGCGCTGCCTTTTCTGAAGGCCGGAAAAGCAGTGCTCATCGAAAAGCCGCTGGCGACGACGTTGGGTGCATGCGACGCGCTGATTGCCGCAGCCGGAAAATCGGCGCCGCTCGGCGTCAATCAGAACTATGTCTTTCACCCCGCCTTCGTGAGGTTGCACAATGCTTTGACCGAGCGGCTGCTCGGCAAACCGCGGTTTGTCGACGTCGTGTATCACGCGCCGCTGCGCCAGCTCACCACGCGCCAGTTCGGCCATTGGATGTTTCGCGAGCCGCGCAACATCCTGCTCGAGCAAGCGGTTCATCCACTCTCGCAACTCGTCTCGCTGTGCGGAGACATCACGTCCCTGCAAGCCATCGGCGGCGAAACGATCGAAATTGCGCCAGGCCGCAATCTGACCCCTTCATTCACCGCATCGCTGCGAGGCAGCCTCGCGCCGGCCGCCTTGCGCTTTGCGGTGGGCCAGGATTTTCCGTACTTCCAGATCAGCGTGCTGTGCGATGACGGCGTGTTGTTCGCGGATATGCTCGCCAACCGGTTCTGGACAGCGCGGCGCACTCGATGGATGGATGCCGTCGACGGCTTTGTGTCGGGGCAGGTTTCTGCGTTTGCGCTCGCGCGCGAGAGTTGGCGGAATTTCTTCGGCTACGGACTGTCGGCGCTGAAATTGTCGGGCCGCTCCGACGCGTTCTATCTTTCCATGCGTGGCAGCATCGCGGCCTTCCACCGAGCGGCGGATCGCGGAACGCCCCCTCCGCTCGACGGAAAATTCGGCCGACAGATGATCGAGCTCTGCGACCGCATCGCCGCACAGATCATGCCGGACGACGCGCGTCCGGCCGCGCTGACGAGCAGTCCTTCGCCGCAAGCCGGCGCCAGATGTGACGTCGCCGTGCTCGGCGGCACCGGCTTCATCGGCACGGCGCTGGTTTCACGCTTGCGCACCGCAGGGCTGACCGTCTCGGTCATGGCGCGAAATCTGTCGAACGTCCCCGGCATATTTCAGGACGACCGCGTCAGGTTGCACCGCGGCGACATCGGCAATGCCGCCGACGTCACCGAGGCCATCGCCGGCGCGGAGTGCGTAGTCAACCTGGCGCATGGTGGGGGCGGGGCCAGCTGGGAAGAAATCCGCGACACGATGGTAGGAGGCGCCGAAACTGTCGCGCAAGCCTGTCTGGCGGGCCAGGCGCGGCGGCTGATCTATGTCGGCTCGATCGCGGCCTTGTATCTTGGCCCTCAGTCGAGCGTCGTGACCGGAACTACGCCGGCGGATCCGCAGGCCGCGCGCCGTGCGGACTATGCTCGCGCCAAGGCGCTGTGCGAGGAGCGGCTTTCGAATATGCTGGCCAACTCCGAACTGGAGCTGTGCATCCTGCGCCCGGGCCTCGTGGTAGGTAACGGAACGTCGCCGTTTCACTCGGGCCTCGGTTTCTACAACAATGACCAACACTGCATCGGCTGGAACGCCGGGCGCAATCCGCTGCCGTTCGTTCTGGTGGACGACGTGGCGGACGCGATCCTTGCGGCATGCAGGAGTCCGCACGCCGCCGGAAAATGCTACAATCTGGTCGGCGATGTCCGGCCCAGCGCACGCGACTATCTGGCGGAACTGGCGCGCGTCCTGCAAAGGTCGCTCCGGTTTCACGGCAAGAGTCCGTACGGCCTCTATCTCGACGAGTTCGGCAAATGGTGCGTCAAGCGCATCGGCGGCCGCAAGGTTTCCCCGCCCTCGCTGCGCGACATTCTCTCGCGCGGACTAAAGGCACAGTTCGACTGCAGCGATGCCGAACAAGATCTTGGCTGGCGACCGGTGGCCGACGCGGCCGCATTCTATGCCGAGGCGTTCGGCGCGCCGAACGGGCAATG
>JANYBR010000076.1 GCA_025360685.1 Pseudomonadota bacterium | reverse complement strand
ACGCTGCCGGTGTCGTGGCATTCCTCAGCCTGGCCGCGACCATGAGCTTGCGTGAAGCCTGGTTGACAGTGGCGTTATCGGTCCAGCTGCCGCTCCTAGGCTGGATTCACGAACGTATCGCGGTTCGTTCGATTCGCTGGCTTGCCGCGGTCGTTGCTGGGGTCATTCTCGTCCGGCTGGTACTCAACTACAACCTTCTGGAATATCCAGTTGGAGTGAGCCCGCTGTTCAGCTGGGTGATCTACGGCTACGGTATTCCGGCCATATCATTTTTCGTCGCGGCACATTTCTTTCGCAAGAAAGTGGCCGGCTTGCTGATATCCTTGCTGGAAGCAGGTGGGCTCGCCTTCTCGGTACTTCTTGTTTCATTCGAGATCCGATTGCTGGTCGCAGGGCGTCTCGATGCAACGCATTACTCTCTGCTTGAACAAAGTCTGCAGTCGATTTCGTGGCTCGCCATCGGCTCGCTCCTTTCGGTGCGCGATCTGCGCAGCCCCAGCAAGGTCTCGTATTTCGGTTCACGGATATTGCTGGGATTGGCGGCCGCTCAGATCGTGCTGCTGCAGCTGCTTGGTTCGAATCCGGTCTTCAACGATGAGTTTGTTGGGCGCTATCCGCTTATCGATGTCTTGCTTCTCGCATACGCCGTGCCGTCCGTGTTCGCCTTCTGGTTGGCATCGACGTTCGCCGGCAACGGCAAGAGACAGATTGCGATGTTCGCTGCAATCGCAGGATTCATTCTGCTCTTCACATATATAACGCTCGAAGTAACACACGCCTTCCGGGGGCCGATCCTGGTTCTCGGCACAAGAAGCAGCGCGGAACTGTACAGCTACTCGGTGGCATGGCTGAGCTATGCCGTTATACTCCTTGTCCTGGGGATTTATTTCAAACAGGCAATGCTGCGCTACGGCTCTCTTGCGATCATGGTGATCGTCGCGCTGAAAGTGTTTTTGCTCGACATGGGCGATCTCGAAGGCCTGTACCGCGTCGCATCCTTCCTTGGATTAGGCCTGTCGCTCGTCGGTATCGGGCTTGTCTACCAGCGCTTCGTATTTCCCCGTCCAGCAAGCCTGCCGCCGCCAGGAAATTCAGCCTGAAGAGTATCTGAGGCTGCGATCGCCATTTCGACTGCAGGACGACAGGCCAGTTTTCGCCGGATCGACCGGGGGGGAGCCCCTCAAGGCTTCCTCTTCATCTTAAAGGAGTGCCGCGGCCGGCGTCGGCGAGAGTGATAGCAGTGAGCGGGAGACATCCACTTCTTTGCTGCGCGAGTTCCGGCGCTACCTCCACGGCGAAGTAGCGCCATGCGTCACCTTTGTTCCGCGCGCAGGTCGATTTCCGACGGCACCAAGTACTAGACAAACTGGCACGCAAGGTGACTTACGCGAGTCAGGGGATCGTCGTAGTCAAGCCTGGCTTTCCGCTGGATAGGAAAAGCGATACCGTCCTCTGCTCGTATGGTCATCAATTCGGTTAAACCAAGAGGGAATTCCGATGCGCCTACTGATAGCCGTGACGGCCGCCGCGCTTGTTTCTTCCGCGGCCTGTGCCGATCCACCGTCAATGATGGGATCTCAGACGATGATGAGTTCTCATGCCATGATGGGACCGGCCAAGATGTTGGGAAGTGGGACGATGATCATCCATCATCAGGTGACCGACTATGCAAAATGGCGTATCGCTTACGACGCTGATCAGCCGAACCGAACAAAGGCGGGCCTTACGAATTGCCGAGTTCAACGCTCCATGGACGACATCAACGACGTCATGATTTCGTGCACTATGGCAGATGTTTCGAAGGCCAGAACGTTCACGTCGTCAAAGACACTGATGGATACGATGTCCAAGGCGGGCGTAACGGGAAAACCGCAATTCCTGTTTCTTTCTCCCCCGCAGTAACGGTTGGCTCTGTGCGTTTGGCAGTTATCAACGGCAGGCGCGTGTGTCTCGCACTTGCTCGTGTGACGCCCGTGTCGGAGTAGCGACTGTCGTATGTGTATCGCCACTCGCGCTCTGCCAGTCGCGTGGCCATTTGAACTCGTAAACTTTTCCCGTCCATTGATTCATAAAGACTCATTTTCCAGGATTGGTCGTGAAAACCGTAAAATTGTCTTGGTCAATGCAACACGTCGGCAATACCAAGACCCCCACATTCTCGCATCGGCGGTGACTTGAGTCGCCGTCCGAATGACGAGGTCGGGAGTCATGATCAATCTACTCAAGCATTTTGCTGCGAACGAGCGCGGTGCAACCGCGATTGAGTACGGACTGATTGCTGCGTTGATCGCGGTGGTTATCATCAGCGCCGTGACCGCCGTGGGTACACAGCTATCCTCGACCTTCACGACGATCTCCGGCAGCATCAAGTAGTAGCTAGCTGCCGCTATCTGCCATCGTGGGTTTACCCCTAGCCTGGCTGGTAGTTAGCGGAGCAGGTTCTGTTTTCTAGCCTTAGGCCGCTATTTACTTACGTCCGGCTTCGATTTCAAAAATCCCGTTCGCCGGCACACCGTGATGGTAGTGCTCAGACGCCGTGCACCTCAAAGTCGTGAGTGGGGTCCGGTTTCACCGCCGGGCTGAATTTTCTTGGCGGACTTCCGAAGTCCGTTGCTCACGAATTGTATGGCGCTCGGCACAAACGCAAGGGGCATAGGGGCTGTAGTCGAGTCCTGCCAAAGTCGCGCCGGGGCAGCCGGCAAGGTGGGCTTTGGGCGGAATGCGGTCACTCCGATTTGCACTTTGGACCCAGTCTGGACCGAGCCTACTATGACGGAGGATCCAATTGGGTGGGACAATGGCTGTCAAAGCAAACGTTGTGCACGCACACGACATTCGGTCGCTGGTTGCCGGACTGCCACCGAAAGGCAGAGGTACCGTCCTCGCGTCGTTTAATGGCTGCACACTCGGAATCGCAAAGTTCGCCTCCCACCCTTTGAGGGAGCGACATCCGGCAAGCGATGAATTGCTACAGGTTTTCGACGGCGAGCTTGATCTGACCGTTCTGACAGACACCGGACCAGTGGAAGTGACCCTGCGACCCGGCTTCATTTTTGTAGTCCCGCGCGGATTGTGGCACTCGCCGCGACCGAGAGGATCGGTCTCGATGATGTTTATGAGCAATGACAAGGGATCTGAGGTCTCGAACAGAAAGGACCCGCGACTTGCTCAACCCTCCAAACGGAAAACGCGCCCACGGGGATGATTGCCGAATCCGACTGAATGTTTGCTACGGCTCGAAAGCGGTCATTTGGGTGTGTTCAGCGGCAAAGCCGGCAGGCTGTCGGACGAAGCTAAGAACGCGGGGCCTATCCACAGTCCGGCCCGAATTTCTCGCTTGAACGGCGCGGTATGACGGTCCAATTTGGTGAGAATTCCTTCCGCTTCGATGCCGACACGCGCTAAACTACCTGCATGCACCACACAAAATTTGGCCGCACCGGCTTGCGTGTTTCCAGGCTCTGCCTTGGAACGATGACATTCGGGCTTCAATGCCACGAACAGGAAAGCATCGCCATCCTCGATGCGGCCGCTGAAGGCGGCATCGACTTTCTCGACACGGCGGACGTCTATCCGTTGGGCGGCGA
>JANYBR010000070.1 GCA_025360685.1 Pseudomonadota bacterium | reverse complement strand
TCTTCACCCTGATGGCGGCCGCGCTTGGTCAGCGCGATATCGAGCGCCTCAGCCGCCTTTACCGCGTCGCCGAAGAACAGCTCGTAGAAGTCGCCCATCCGGTAGAACAGCAGATAGTCGGCGTTCGCGGCCTTGATCTCCAGATATTGGGCCATCATGGGCGTGGAGCCCTGCGCGCTTTCCGGCAAATCTGGCGGCTTCTCGTTCATGGGCGGACGTTAACACGCCGCATCGCACACCACCCCTCAGCCATTGAAAGACATAGCCGCAAAAAGGGATATTCTGTGGATTGCTCGTAGGAGACGCCATATGGGACGCACGGTGAAGGTGGCCGCGGCACAGCTCGCGCCGGTCTTCCTTGACCGTGCCGCGACCGTGGCCAAAACCTGCGATGCCATCGCCGAGGCGGCGCGGAACGGCGCCCAGCTGGTTGCTTTTCCGGAAAGCTTCATCCCCGGCTATCCCTACTGGGCGATGGTGCGCGATCCGCTGTCGATTGGCGAATTCAACCGGCGCCTGTTCGATGCCTCGCTCGAGATTCCCGGTCCCGATTGCGCCACGCTCAGTGACGCGACGAAAAAGGCGCGCTGCCATGTCGTGGTCGGCCTGACAGAGCGAGAAGGCAGCACGCTCTACAATGCCCAGCTTGTCATCGGTCCCGATGGCGTCATCCTGGGAAAGCGCCGCAAGCTGATGCCGACGAGCCATGAGCGGATGGTGTGGGGCCACGGCGACGGCCGCGATCTCGCCGTCTGGAACACCGGTTTGGGCGTTCTCGGCGCGCTGATCTGTTACGAGCATTCCAATGCTCTGTACCGCTATGCCATCCAGGCGCAGGGCGAGCAGATCCACATTGCCAACTGGCCCGGCGGCATCGCCATAAACGGAATCATCGATGCGGCGGCGCGTCACTACGCCTTCGAGGGCCAGTGCTTTGTGATCAATGTGACGGCCGTCCTGACCGAGGAGATCATCGCCGCATTGGGCCAGGGTGGTGAAAAGCTCAAGAGCGGCGGCGGCTATTCCGCAATTATCGCGCCGAACGGCCGCTTCCTGGCGGGGCCGAAAGAGAGCGGCGAGACGATCCTTTATGCCGATCTGGATTTCGACAGCATCACCAATATGAAGATGATCGTCGATTCCGCAGGACATTATGCCCGTCCGGATGTGGTACGGCTGCATATCGATCGCCGCGCGCAGCATCCACTTGTCATCGACGAAGCGTAAGAAAAATAACAGGTTTGGAACCAGGAATGCCCACGACCAAAAAGCCATCGTTCACCCAGGAAGAGGCGCTCGCTTTCCACGCCTATCCCAAGCCCGGCAAGCTCGAGATCACGCCGACCAAGCCGATGGCGACGCAGCGCGACCTGTCGCTCGCCTATTCCCCCGGTGTGGCCGTGCCGGTGCGCGCGATCGCCGACAATCCCGATCTTGCCTATGATTACACGGCCAAGGGCAACCTCGTTGCCGTCATCACCAACGGCACCGCGATCCTCGGCCTGGGCGATCTGGGCGCGCTGGCCGCCAAGCCGGTGATGGAAGGCAAGGCCGTCCTCTTCAAACGATTCGCCGACGTGGATTCCATCGATCTTGAGATCGATACTTCGGACGTCGAGCAGTTCATCGGCGCCGTTCGTTATCTCGGCCCCAGTTTCGGCGGCATCAACCTGGAAGACATCAAGGCGCCCGACTGTTTCGTCATCGAAGAAAAGTTGCGCGAGATGATGGACATTCCGGTATTCCATGACGATCAGCACGGCACCGCGATCATCTCGACCGCCGGCATCATCAACGCGATGCATTTGACCGGCCGCTCGATCAAGCAGATCAAGGTTGTGGTGAACGGTGCGGGCTCGGCCGGCATCGCTTGCCTCGAACTTCTCAAATCGATGGGCCTGCCCAACGCCAACGCGATCCTGTGCGACTCCAAGGGTGTGATCTATCGCGGCCGCACCGACGGCATGAACCAGTGGAAGTCGGCGCATGCCGTCGAGACCAAGGCTCGCTCTCTTGAAGACGCGGTGAAGGACAGCGACGTGTTCCTCGGCCTGTCGGTGAAAGGCGCGATGACCAAGGAGATGGTCAAGAGCATGCGCAAGGCGCCGATTATCTTCGCCATGGCCAATCCCGATCCCGAGATCACGCCGGAAGATGTGAAGTCGGTACGCGCCGACGCCATCGTCGCCACAGGCCGCAGCGACTACCCCAACCAGGTCAACAATGTGCTGGGTTTTCCTTACATCTTCCGCGGCGCGCTCGACGTGCGCGCCCGCACCATCAATGAAGAAATGAAAATCGCCGCCGCTCACGCGATTGCCGAACTGGCGCGCGAGGATGTGCCCGACGAAGTGGCGGCCGCCTATCGCGGCGCGCGCCCGGCCTATGGTCCCGACTACATTATTCCCGTGCCATTCGATCCGCGCCTGATCAGCCGCGTGTCCCGTGCGGTCGCGGAAGCGGCGATGAAATCCGGCGTGGCGCGCAAGCAGATCAAGGATCTGGACGCCTACAGCTTCCAGCTCTCGGCACGGCTCGATCCGTCCGCGGGTCTGTTCCAGCGCATCACCGCCAGCGTGCGCGCCAATCCCAAGAGAGTGGTCTTTGCTGAAGGCGAAGAAGAATCCGTCATCCGCGCCGCTGCGGCGTTTCAGAATTCTGGCCTCGGCAAAGCGATCCTGGTCGGACGCGAAGACATCGTTCGCGCTGGCATCCGCAAGGCGGGAGTGGAAGAAAACACCTTGGAAATCCGTGTGCCGCATTCGGCACAGGAAGCGCAGCCTTATGTCGAGGCGCTCTACAAGCGTCTGCAGCGGCGCGGCGCGCTCTATCGCGATGCCGTGCGTCTTGTGACCAACGACCGCAACGTGTTCGCAGCATCGATGCTGGCCGCTGGTCATGCCGACGCCATGGTCACCGGCGCCACGCGCAACTATGCGACCGCACTCGGCGATGTGCGTCTCGTGCTCGATCCACCCAAGGGCGAACGGCCCATCGGCGTCATGCTGATTTTCGCCAAGGGCCGGCTCGTCTTCGTCGCCGACACGAGCGTGCACGAAATGCCTACGTCGCAAGAGCTTGCCGACATTGCAGTGCAAGCGGCCGGCGTGGCGCGCCGTTTCGGCCTTGTCCCGCGGGTGGCGATGCTGGCGTCGTCCACCTTCGGATTTCCGCGCAGCGAACGCAGCGAGCGTATCGTGGAGGCGGTTCACATCCTCGACAATCGCGGCGTCGACTTCGAATATGACGGCGAGATCGCCGTGGACGTGGCGATCGATCGCGAGAAGATGCTGCTCTATCCCTTCTGCCGCCTCACTGATACGGCCAACGTGCTTATTATGCCCGCCATCCATTCGGCGGCGATCTCCACCAAGTTCCTGGCGCAACTGGGCGGCGTGTCGATGATGGGGCCGCTTCTCGTCGGCCTGGAAAAATCGGTGCAGATCGCCCCGCTCGGCGCCAAGATGAGCGAGATTTACAATGCAGCGGTTATTGCTGCGCTGTGAACATCCTTCGAGGCTCGCTCACGCTCGCTCCTCAGGATGACGAGAGAGATAAAATGCGTCATGGTGAGGTGCGAGCACTAGCGAGCCTCGAACCATGACCGGCGCAGTTTCTTCTTTCATCGACCGCATCTGGGACGAAGAGATCGTCCCCACCCTGACCGATTACATCCGCATTCCCAACAAGTCGCCGCATTTCGATCCGCAGTGGGAGGCGCATGGTCACATGGACAAGGCGGTGGCGCTGTTCGAAGCCTGGGCGCGAAAGAAGATCGCACTCCTGCCCGGGGCCACGCTTGAAGTCGTTCGCCTGAAGGGGCGCACCCCTCTGATCTTCATGGAAATTCCCGGAGAAGCGAAGGGCACGGTTCTGCTCTATGGCCATCTCGACAAGCAGCCGGAAATGACCGGCTGGACCGAAGGCACCGGGCCGTGGGTGCCGGTCATGAAGGGAGACAAGCTTTATGGCCGCGGCGGCGCGGACGACGGCTATGCGATGTTCGCTGCACTGGGCGCACTTTTGTCGTTGCGCGCGGCGCAGAAGAACCACGCGCGCTGCGTCATCTGCATCGAAGCCTGCGAGGAATCGGGCAGCTACGATCTGCCCTTCTACATCGAGCATCTTTCGAGCCGGATCGGCACGCCCGATCTGGTGGTCTGTCTCGACTCCGGTTGCGGGAATTATGACCAGCTCTGGCTGACGACATCTCTGCGCGGCATCGCTATGGGCAATCTCACCGTGCGGGTGCTGACCGAAGGCGTTCATTCCGGTGATGCCAGCGGCATCGTGCCGTCCTCGTTCCGTATCCTGCGCGGACTGATTTCGCGCATCGAGGATGAGAACACAGGCCAGATGAAGCTGGACGAGCTCTATGTGCAGGTGCCGCCCGACCGCATGGAGCAGGTGCGTGGGTCGGCGAAAATTCTCGGCGACGAGGTCTACACCAAGATGCCGCTGGCCGGCGGCACCCAGCCGATGTCCGCCGATCTGGGCGAGCTGATCCTCAATCGTGAAGTGGAGGTCGGGGAGCGCGATCAGCAGCCC
>JANYBR010000021.1 GCA_025360685.1 Pseudomonadota bacterium | reverse complement strand
TTTGCTGATTGCCGCGCTCAAGGAATATCCGAACGCGCACGGCATCGGTATTGACGCATCGGCGGAAGCGCTCGCTTGGGCGAAGAGAAATGTCGCCGCACACGAACTAGAGGATCGCGTGAGCCTGATCGAGTCAGGTTGGCTGGAAGAAGCGTCACCAGGATTCGACGTCCTCGTCTGCAATCCTCCTTACATTGCGGCCGGCGATATCGATGCGCTGGAACCCGAAGTCAGCCAGTTCGAACCGCGCCCCGCACTGGACGGCGGCGCGGACGGCCTCGACGCCTATCGCGCCCTCGCTCAGCGAATCGGCCGGTTACTGGCGCCAAAAGGGAGCGCTTTTGTCGAAATCGGCGCGGGACAGAGCGATGCCGTACGCCGGATATTCGAGTCTCGGCACCTGAAAGTTGCAGCCATAACCCCTGATTTGAGCCGTATTCCGCGCTGCTTGGTCCTCAAACGGGACAATCATGACGGGTAGGCGGGCCGCTAGAAAACAGTTGGAAAGCTTGGACTAAGCCGCTAGCTTCCCGGTCCGTGGGGACATAGGACCCTGCCGGCATCGGTCCAAGGGGCCGGGGGGCGCCGGAGCGGCAAGGCCGCGGTTCATGTACCAAGCGAAAGACGAGCCCTGCGTTTAGTTGCGACCATCCGATTGCGTGTATTTGGGCGCGCGGGAACCGCAGGTAACCAGCTAGTTCTAGATAGGGGACGATGTGAAGCGTTCACGTAGAGGCGGCCGCAGGCCGCAACACGCAGGCGGCGGCCAGCACCAGCACAATGGCGGCGGCGGCCAACACAATGGCGGTGGCGGACACAATCCGAACCGCACATTCGATTCATCGGGCCCCGAGGTCAAAATCCGCGGCTCGGCAGCCAATGTGTACGAGAAATATCTCCAGCTTGCGCGCGATGCCAATTCATCCGGCGACCGCGTAATGGCGGAAAATTATCTACAGCACGCCGAGCATTATTACCGCATCATGGCGGCGCAGGCTCAGGCTCAGCAGCAGTACCAGCAGCAGCAAGCCCAACAGCAGCAGTACAACAATCAAAATCGCGGTCCGAACGGACAGGGCGGCGATCCGCAGAACCCACAGCAGCAGCAGCCGAGCCAAAGCGCTCCCACCTTCACGCTCGCCGAAGGCGCCAGCGACGACGAAGAAGAGGGCGAAGAGGCGGACGCTGCGGAATAGGCAGTCCCATGAAGGTCCTCGCTATCGCCTGATCCTTTCCGTCTGTTCGGACGGTCGGGAGTAGACACTCGCGCAATGCGCGGGTGCCGGCGGCCATTGCTAAAATCATTTGGGGGTTTCCCGTGCGGATTTCTTTTCCGTCCGGCGCGCTGTGGCAGCACGCCGGCTTCATGCGGCTTTGGGCCGCGCAAACCGTTTCGTCCTTCGGCGCGCGCATCACGCGCGAAGGGCTGGCGCTGGCATCGGTTCTTACGATCGATGCCAGGCCGTTTCAGCTCGGTACTCTGGCGGCGCTGGCGCTGGGGCCGAGCGTCATCGTCGGCTTCTTCTCTGGCGGTTACGTAGACCGATCGCGCAAGCGCGCGATCATGGTCGCAGCAGATCTCGTGCGCGCGGCGGTGTTGATGACCGTGCCGTTCGCCGCATGGATGCACTTGCTCTCGATGGGCCAGCTCTACGCCGTCGCCGCGTTGATGGGCGGCGCCAGCGTGCTGTTCGACATCGCCGACCACGCCTACCTGCCGCACCTGATCGCACGCGGCCAACTCATCGAGGGAAATTCCAAACTCGCGATGACGGAGTCTCTTGCCGAAGTAGGCGGTCCGGCCCTCGCGGGAATATTGGTCCAGACCCTGACGGCGCCGTTCGCCATCGCCATCAACGCGGCGACGTATCTGGTGTCCGCCGCGTTTCTCGGCACGATAACTGCGGAGGAACATCCGGCCGAGCGCGAGAAGAAACGGCCAACCTTGCTCAACGATCTGAAGCTTGGCTACGAAACCATGTCGCACAATCCGCTGCTGCGTCCCCTGATGGTGATGTCGTTTCTCTCGCCCCTGTTCGGCGGCACGTTCAGCGCCCTCTACGTCATCTTCGCAATCAAGACCTTGGGACTCTCACCCGCGTTGATGGGCATTACGGTCGCGGTCGGCGGCGTTGGCTCGTTGATCGGAACGGCGGTGTCCGCGCCGCTCGTTCGCCGGCTCGGTGTGGGAAGGACGATACTTCTCGGATTCCTGGTGTCGGCCGTGTCATCCATATTCGTTCCGGCCGCAAGCGGCCCGCTCTGGCTGAAGGTGGCGTCGCTCATGACGGCGCAGCTGGTCGGGGATTCGATGGCGGTAGCTGCCATGATCCCGGCGGCGAGCCTTCGCCAGAGCATCGTGCCGCGTTCGATGCTCGGCCGAACCGCAGCCCTGATGTCCGTCGGCGCCGGCACCAGCGCGGTTGCCGGAGCGTTGATTGGCGGCACGACGGGTAGCCTGATCGGTCCGCGATGGGCGCTGCTCGCGGCCGTGACCGGCTTGATCGCCACACCACTTACAGCGTTCGCCTCGCCGCTGTGGCATCTGGGCGATATTCCAGGCGAAGCGCCGAAAAGTCCGGACGAGGGGGCTTGAACCGCAAGGACTGCAAACCCAGATATGCCTGATAGAAGGGCGCCCATCAGGGGCCTTATTCTAAATCAATGAGACTCATCCGGACGGCCGTAAAAGCGCCCGGGACGAGGGCTTGAGAGGCAAGAATGGATCCGGAGAAATTCACCGAGCGGTCGCGCGGCTTCATGCAGTCCGCGCAAGGGCTCGCACTTCGCTCGAACCACCAGCAGTTCACCCCCGAACACCTTTTGAAGGTCCTCATCGACGATGACGAAGGCCTCGCGGCGCGTCTGATTGCGGCGGCCGGCGGCAAGCCGGAACAGGTGCGCGACGGTGTCGAACGCGCGCTCGCCAAGTTGCCGAAGGTCGAGGGCTCGGGTTCCGGACAGGTCTACCTGTCGCCGGAATCCGCGCGGCTGTTCGA
Organism: Pseudomonadota bacterium; assembly: GCA_025360685.1. Taxonomy (GTDB): domain Bacteria; phylum Pseudomonadota; class Alphaproteobacteria; order Micropepsales; family Micropepsaceae; genus Rhizomicrobium. The sequence continues at coordinate 6,567 of JANYBR010000021.1, read as the reverse complement.
CAATGCCGAACAGGTCGCCAAGAAGGCGGGCGACTCCTTCGTGACCGCCGAATATCTGTTGCTCGCGCTCACCATGGCTTCGGGCACCGAAAGCGCGCGCATCCTGAAGGATGCGGGAGTCACGGCGCAGAATCTCAACAAGGCCATTTCCGATTTGCGCAAGGGCCGCACCGCTGACAGCGCCACCGCAGAGAACCAGTACGACGCGCTCAAGAAATATGCCCGCGACCTCACCGAACTTGCACGCAGCGGCAAGCTCGATCCGGTGATCGGACGCGACGAGGAAATCCGCCGCACGATCCAGGTGCTGGCGCGGCGCACCAAGAACAATCCCGTGCTGATCGGCGAACCTGGCGTCGGCAAGACCGCCATCGCCGAAGGCCTCGCGCTGCGCATCGTCAATGGCGACGTTCCCGAAAGCCTGCGCAATAAAAAGCTGATGGCGCTCGACATGGGTTCCTTGATCGCCGGTGCCAAGTTCCGCGGCGAGTTCGAGGAACGGCTGAAGGCCGTGCTCAACGAAGTCACCGGAGCCGAAGGCAACATCATCCTCTTCATCGACGAGATGCACACGCTGGTCGGCGCCGGCAAGGCCAAGGGTGCGATGGATGCGTCAAACCTGCTCAAGCCGGCGCTCGCCCGCGGCGAACTGCATTGCGTCGGCGCGACCACGCTCGACGAGTATCGCAAGCATGTGGAAAAGGACGCGGCCCTTGCCCGCCGCTTCCAACCGGTCTTTGTCAGCGAGCCGACCGTCGCGGACACGATCTCCATCCTGCGCGGCTTGAAGGAGAAGTACGAAGTCCATCATGGCGTTCGCATCACCGAGTCTGCGATCGTCGCAGCGGCACAGCTCTCCAACCGCTACATCACCGACCGCTTCCTGCCCGACAAAGCCATCGACCTGATGGACGAGGCCGCATCGCGCTTGCGCATGCAGGTGGACTCCAAGCCCGAGGAACTGGACGAACTCGACCGCAAGATCATCCAACTCAAGATCGAGCAGGCGGCGCTGATGAAGGAAACCGACAAGGCCTCCAAGGATCGCCTGGTCACATTGCAGCACGATCTCGCCGAACTGGAAGACAAGGCGGGTGTTCTCACGGCCAAATGGCAGGAAGAAAAAAAATCCGTTCAGGACGTGCAGGGCTTGAAGGAAAAGCTCGACCGGGCGCGCATGGATGCAGACGTGGCGCAACGCAAGGGCGACTTCGCGCGTGCCGGCGAGCTGACCTATGGCGTCATTCCCGATCTGGAACGCAAGCTGAAAGCCATCGAAGACAAGGAAAAAAGCGCGCTCGTCCATGAAGCCGTGACGCCCGAGCACATCGCGCAGATCGTCTCGCGCTGGACGGGCATTCCGGTCGACAAGATGCTGGAAGGCGAGCGCGACAAGCTGCTCAAGATGGAGGGCGCGCTCGAGCAGCGCGTCGTCGGTCAGCACGAAGCGGTACGCGCGATTGCCAATGCGGTGCGCCGCGCCCGTGCCGGCCTGCAGGATCCCAACCGTCCGATCGGCTCGTTCCTGTTTCTCGGCCCCACGGGCGTGGGCAAAACCGAACTGACCAAGGCGCTTGCCGCTTATCTGTTCGACGACGACACCGCCATGGTGCGCATCGACATGAGCGAGTTCATGGAGAAGCACTCGGTGGCCCGGCTGATCGGCGCGCCTCCGGGCTATGTCGGATATGAAGAAGGTGGCACGTTGACCGAAGCGGTACGCCGCCGTCCCTATCAGGTCATCCTGTTCGACGAGGTCGAGAAGGCGCACAGCGACGTGTTCAATGTGCTGTTGCAGGTGCTCGATGATGGCCGCCTGACGGACGGGCAGGGGCGCACCGTTGACTTCAAGAACACGGTCATCATCCTGACTTCGAACCTGGGAACTGAACTGCTTTCAACCGGTGACGACACGCGCGAGGCCCGCGCCGCAGTCATGCAGGCGGTACGCGCGCACTTCCGCCCGGAGTTTCTCAACCGGCTCGACGAAATCATCCTGTTCCATCGTCTCTCACGCGAGAACATGGACAAGATCGTCGAGATCCAGATCGGCCGCCTCGAAAGGCTGCTGATGGACCGCAAGATCGAGATCACGCTCGACGCCAAGGCGCGCGCCTGGCTGGCCGACGCCGGTTACGACCCGGTGTACGGCGCCCGCCCGCTCAAGCGCGTCATCCAGCGCCGGTTGCAGGATCCGCTGGCGCAGCTTTTGCTGGAAGGCAAGATTCTGGATGGTTCAAAGGTCAAGGTGAGCATCGGCAAGAAGGGACTGTCGATCAACGGCGTCGAATTCGCGTCGAGCGATGATGACCTCGACGTCGAGCACACGCCGCAGTCGAGCCGGGCGGTGCACTAAGCGGCCCTCACCCGAACGATCTTCGCTGCGCTCGATCGTTCGACCTCTCCCGCAAACGGGAGAGGTAAGTCGCCGATAACCTCTCCCGCTTGCGGGAGAGGTCGATTGGCGTGAATCGCCAATCGGGTGAGGGCTCTCCCAGTGAGTGTTACGAATACCCCCGCCACAGCCATTCGAGGGCGCCGGGCAAGGTCTGTGCGGCGACGCGCGGATCGACATGCCGTGCGCCGAGCGAAAGCGTGAAGCGGTAGGGATAGCCCTTGTCCTTCAATACCGCGGCCATCCGCTGGTTGGCCAGAGGCCAGTTGTGCCAGGTCTCTTCGGGATCGTCGTGATGCAGATCCTTCTCTCCAACCTCTAACCAGATGCGCAACGGTTTGCGGTCCGTCTCGGCGATGATGTGATCGTGATACTCCCACGCGCCGCGCGGCGTCTGCGGGTCCGGCGGCGACTGCTGGTTCACGAATGTGCCCGAATAGCAGAGCACTCGGCGATAGCGCTCCGGATGGAACCAGGCCATCGTGAACGCCGCCGCGGCCCCGGAGCTTGCACCCATCGTCGCGCGGCCCTTAGGATCGCCGGTCAGAGCGATGCCGTACTCTTGCTGGACTCTTGGCAGCACCTCGTTCTCGACGAAGTCGCTGTAGCGGCCCGATAGCGTGTCATATTCCAGTCCGCGCTGGCTGCCTTGCGCATCGCCGCCGCCTGAATCGATCAGCATCGCGACCATCGCAGGTATGCGGCGCGCGGCGATCAGATTGTCCAGTACCTTCGGCAGCCGGTTGAGATAGCTATAGCCATCCTGAACCACGATGAAAGGTGCCGCCGTGCCGCGCACATAGTGCGCCGGCACATAGACCCAGACAGTGCGCGTGTAGGACGCCGCAACCGACTGTTCCGGCCCTGCGGCGGCGATGCGGTTGCCATACGCATCGCGCCGCCGGGTGATCTCGTTCTCAAGCCGCTCGATGCCCGGATAGAACCGGCTGTCGCGCGAATGCATCGTGACTGCGTGGATTGTGCCGGCCGGGATACCGGGCTGAACCGACCATTCGGGCGCTGGCGCATAGTCCGGCCCGATGACGAAGTCGCCGTCTGCAAGAGAATCGATCCGCGTCGACACCGATCAGTGCACGGGCCGCTAGCGCGCTTTTGCCTGACGCAGGTCGGTTGCGACGTCCGCAACCTTGTTCTCAAGCGGCGTCGAGGCGAGCACCGCGTCCGTGTGCAGGCGGGCGACCAGGAAGTTACGCAAGTCCTTGCCGGCCAGCTTGCGACCCTGCGCCACCTTCACCTTCAGCGGATTGACCTGCTCGCCCTTGACGAGAATTTCGTAGTGCAGGTGCGGACCGGTCGACATGCCGGTGTTGCCGCTATAGGCGACGACCTGGCCCTGATGCACATGGCTGCCGGCATGAATACCCGGGGCGTAGCGCGACAGATGGCCATAGGCGGTACCGTAGCCGTTGCCCATGTCGATGCGCAGATAGTTGCCGTATCCGCCGAGGCGACCGGCGACCTTCACCACGCCGGTACCGGCTGCCATGACAGGCGTTCCGACAGGCACGGCGAAGTCGATGCCCTTGTGCATGCGCGTATAGCCGAGCACGGGATGGAAGCGCATACCGAAGCCCGACGAGATGCGCGCGCCATCCACCGGCGTCTTCATCAACATGCCTTTGACGTTCTCGCCATGCGCGTCGAAATAGTCGGCCGGCTGGTTCGGGTCGGGCTGATAGCGATAGAGCGCGATCACATGTCCGCCGGTGCGCATCTCGGCGTAGGTGATATTACCCTGCTTCGCCGGCATGCCCTCAGGCGTGTAATAATAGTCGTAGTACACTTGGAATGAATCGCCCGGACGAAGGTCGCGCTGGAAGTCGACCTTGTACGAGAACATATGGATCATCTCGACCACGACGTCGGTCGGAATGCCTGCCTGGGTGGCCGCCAGATAGAGCGAAGAGTCGATCGTCGCGCCGGCGCGATGCTGGTGCTGCACAAGCTGTTTGACGGCATCGTTGGCGCTGAAGCTGCCATCGGGAGCGCGGGCGATCGTGATGTCGTGCTCGACCGAAGGCGAGAACGCGATCGACAATAGCCGGCCGGCCGGCGCAGCAACCGCAGGTGTCACCACGCCGTTGGCGTCCGCATCGTCTTGATCGGCAAGCGGGATATTGATGACGCCCGGTGTCGTGTCGGGCGGCAGGATCTGAGCATCGGGCGGCGACTGGAAAGTCACCTGAAAACTTTGGCCAGCCCTGGCGCTGCGCAGATTGTAGACCTTGGCCAGCGCCAGGATCGCCGCATTGGCGTCGGCGTTTGGCACACCGGCATCCTCGAGCAGCCCGGCGAGCGTGTCTCCCGATTCAAGTGTCAGCGTTCGGGTTTCGGTTCCGGACGTAGGATTGCCGTTGTCGCCGGCATCTTCGGCCGCCAACGCGCTGTCCAGTTGAGACGGCGAGGGCGACGGTTGACGCGCCGTGCCGGTTGGAAACAGCGACGCGGAAGTCATGCGGCCGCCGGCCTGCACCAGTTGGGAAAAGAGCGTGTAGGGAAGGAACGTTGTGCTGGCTTGCTGCGTTGGGGTGTGGACGGGCGGCAGTGCGCCTGCCGCAAGCCACGTCATGGCGCCCGCAACGAGCGCAGTCATGGATGTCGAGACGAGAGCCCAGCGGCCATCGCTCGTTGCCAGTGCGGTTGACGCGATGCTCAACGAGCGGCGCCAGTCCAATATTCGGTTGATTTGCGTCGGTACAGAACGACGATCCACGTCGGCTCCTGTCTTTCAGTGTTGACGCGGTTCCTGCGCACCAACCCCAGCCCAGTGTTATGCCCCCGGTACAAGCCGGCGTGCCGGTGCATATAGCCCGACGCGGATCATGGGCGTCAACCCTTACGGGCTGGTTAAGAATATCTTGCAAAAAAGACCGATTCGCTCCATCGCCCGAAAAAGAAGGCCCGCAAGCCGAAAGCTCGCGGGCCTCAGATGCGTCCGGGGTAAGGGGGCCTACAACCGGACGAGAAGACCTTCGGCGACCTTGCCGTGCACCCAGCCGATCGCGCGTGCGGCGTGCAGAACGACGAAGAAGAGCAGGATGCCCAGCACGGCGAGTGCGGCCAGGCCCGGCGCCGTGTGCAGCACATGTTCGAGATAGGGCGCGCCGTCGATCTGAATGTGCGCCTCGCCGGTGATGAGGCTGTAGATCGAGCCGCCAACGACGCCGAGTGAAACGGACAGGCCAACCACGCCCAACACGAAATAGATGATCCCCAGCGGCAGCATGAGAAGCATGTAGAAGAGCGACGACCAGGTGCGAACGTCGCTGAACGCTTCCTTGATCTTCGTCCACAGGCCCTGATCCGCCGCAGGTTCAGTCGGCGGGCGACGCGGCATGCGCACGCCAAGCAATGCTTCGACGATACGGCCTTCGACGTAGCTCAGCACGCGCACCGACGCGATGAAGAGCAGGGCGAACGGAATGCCGATGATGAGGATGGCAAATCCTATGGTCAGCGACAAACCCGTCACGACCCAGGTGAAGTAGAAGATGCCGGTCGCCAGCGACAGCAGCATGTAAAGTAGCGCGCCATACGTCCGCGGATCGGACACGACGTTGAAGAAGCCAAAACGGCGCTCTTCGGGCATCTCGACTTTTGGGAATGGTGTCGAAATCGTGGATTCCATGTCGCGGTACTCCTCTGCAATCTCCTCGGGCGTGCCGTATGTCTCGACGACGGAAGCGAGGATCTGGGTTTCGGTCAGCTCGCGGTTTTGCGCGATCTCGTTGTTCAAATGGTCTTCGCAATCGGCGAGCGCATCGCTGATCAATCCGGCCGGTGCGCCTTTCAGCGCCCGTCTTAATTGCGCCAGATAGGCGGCGACCGTTTCAGGTGGCTGCGCCGGCATGGCCATCAGGTATCACTCCCACAGGAACGGTTCCTGCCTTGAGGGCGTCGTCGACAAACTCGCGCATATCGCGCCAGGCGAATTGCCACTCCGAGAGGGCCTTTCGTCCGTCGTCCGTGATGTCGTAGTAGCGCCGCGGCGGTCCGAACGCCACCGGACTGCTGCACGTCGAGATTCTCATATGGGATGGCGGTGAGATGGGCTCGGTGGAGCGCACGCAGGCCACTCAAATTGGGCTCGGGTCGTTCCGTCAAACCGATGCGGGCGAGATATGCGTGAACGTTCATCTCTCTGATTTCAC
>JANYBR010000018.1 GCA_025360685.1 Pseudomonadota bacterium | reverse complement strand
CACGGATGTCGTGCCGCCCGGGGACGCAACACTGTGGCGCCACGATCCGTTCGGCGCGGTGATCGACAACGGCACGCTTTATGGCCGGGGCGCGGCCGACATGAAGTCGGCCATCGCCGCATTTGCCGCCGCCGCTGCGCGCTACATTTCGACCGGCAAGCCATACGGCTCGATCAGCCTTCTGATCACCGGCGATGAAGAGGGCGTCGCGATCAACGGCACGCAGAAAATGCTGCGCTGGCTGAGCCAGAACGGCGAGCGCCTGAATCATTGCCTGGTCGGCGAGCCGACTTCGACGGCGCGCGCCGGCGACACCATCAAGATCGGCCGCAGAGGGTCGATGAATACGCGCCTCACCGTGCGGGGCATACAGGGTCACGTCGCCTATCCGCGCCAGGCGGCCAATCCGCTGCCGGCGATGGCCTTTCTCGTTTCGCGCCTGTCAGCGGAAGTTCTCGACACGGGCACGGCGCATTTCGATCCGTCGACGCTGGCCTTCACCACCATCGACACCGGCAATGCGGCAACCAACGTGATCCCCGCCGAAGTCCGCGCCGGCTTCAACATCCGCTTCACCGACCAGCACACGCCCGACAGTTTGAAGGCGCGCATTGCGGGCGCCGTCGAGGCGACGAAGAAAGAATTCGGTTGCGAGATCGAGACCGTCTACCAGGTCAGCGGCGTTTCGTTTCTCACCAAGCCCGGCGCTTTCACCGAACTCCTGGCCAACGCGGCGCAGAAGATGACCGGCACGCGGCCGGACTATTCCACCACCGGCGGCACCTCGGATGCGCGCTTCATCAAGGAGCATTGTCCGGTGGCCGAGCTCGGTCTTTCAAACGCCACAATGCACAAGGCAAATGAGTGCGCCACCATCGCGGACATTGCCTTGCTGACCGACATCTACAGCGAAGTCATCGGTTCGTATTTCGCCAATCCGCCGCGATGAGCGCGCCGATCGGTGTGTTCGACTCCGGCATGGGCGGGCTGACCGTCCTGCGCGCGCTGATGGCGCGCCTGCCGCGCGAAAGTTTCGTCTATCTCGGCGACACCGCGCGCCTGCCCTATGGCACCAAGAGCGCAGACACGGTGCGCCGTTATGCGCTGCAGGCCTCCAGCGCGCTCGTCGCACGCGGCGTGAAGATGGTCGTCGTCGCCTGCAACACCGCATCCATATCGCTTCCGGCGTTAAAGACGGCGCTGGACCCACTGCCCGTGATCGGCGTGATCGAGCCGGGCGCACAGGCGGCGCTCGCGGCGGCTCCGCAAGGACCCATCGCCATCATTGCCACCGAAGGCACCGTGAAAGGCGGCGCCTATCGCAGCGCCATCCGCGCACTCGGTTCGAACGTGCCGATCGCGCAGCAGGCCTGCTCCCTGTTCGTGCCGATGACCGAGGAGGGCCTGATCGACGGGCCGATCGTCGAGGCGGTGATCCATCGCTATCTCGATCCGCTTCTGGCGACGGTGCCGAAACCCAAATGCCTGCTGCTCGGCTGCACGCACTATCCGGTGTTGAAGCCGGTCCTCGCCCGCCTCGCTGGCAGCGACGTCGTGCTGGTCGACAGCGCGATCACGACGGCGGACGCGGTCGCAGCCCTGCTCAAGGCGCGCGACATGGCAAGCGCCGGCGGCTCGCACACTCTGAAGTTCCTCGCCACCGATGCGCCGGACCGATTTGCAAGAGTCGGCGAAATCTTCCTCGGCCAGCCGATCGATCCGGGTTTGGTCGAGCTGATCGATTTGCAATCCTAACTGTCATCTCGGCAAGCTCGCGCAGCGAGCGCAGGCCGGGACCCATCGTGAACCCGTCTGGATGGGTCCCGGACCTCGCTGCGCTCGTCCGGGATGACAGTCAGTTGTAATCCACCCTCACCAGATACAGCCCATCGGGCGGCGCCACCGGGCCGCAGCGCGAACGGTCCTTCGCCGCCAATGCGTCGGCGAGATCGCGCGCGCGCCATTTGCCCTCGCCCACCAGCTTCAAGGAACCCACCATCGAGCGTACCTGATGATGCAGGAACGAGCGCGCCGAAGCCTCGATGTGAATCTCATCGGCCGCGCGCCGGACATCGAGCCGGTCGAGAGTCTTCGCCGGCGACTTGGCCTGGCACTCCGCGGCGCGGAACGTCGTGAAATCATGCTGGCCGACCAATGCCCGGGCCGCGTGATGCATCGCCTCCGCATCCAGTTCGTGAACCACATGCCAGACACGGCCTCTTTCCAGCGCCGGCGGCGGACGGCGAACGAGGATGCGATACAGATAGTGCCGGCGCGTGGCCGAGAAGCGCGCATGAAAATCCGGCGCTGCCACGGCGGCATCGAGCACCGTGATCGCGGCGGGACGGACGAAATGATTGAGGCCGTCACGAATCCTGTCGGGCGCAAAGTCTTTTTCCAGCTCGAAATGCGCCACCTGTCCCAGAGCATGCACACCGGCATCGGTGCGGCCGGCGCCGTGCACTGTGACGCGCTCGGACGATAATTTCTCGATCGCGTCTTCCAGTACGCCCTGCACCGAAGGGCCATTGTCCTGCCGTTGCCAGCCGACCAGCGCGCCGCCGTCATATTCCAAGGTCAGTCGATAGCGCGGCATTTTATTGGCTGGGTGGCACGGGTTGCAGCGACAGCGTCGCAACGCCCGGCCATGACGGGAGAAAAGTCACGTCAATACCTCACCCTTCTTCAGTGCGAAGCCGCGCAGCAATTCGTGCGCGTCCATCGCCGACTTGCCCGGGCGCTGCAGACGCGTGAGATGCACGGCGCCCGCGCCACAAGCGACGGTGAGCGCATCGTCGAGCAACGTGCCCGGCGGGCCGCTGCCCTCAACCGGTTCGCAGTTCAAAATCTTCACCCGCTCGCCTTTCACAGCGCTCCAGGCGCCGGGCGCCGGTGAAAGGCCGCGGATCAGGCAATCCACTTCGCGCGCGGATTTGCTCCAGTCGATGCGCGTTTCCGATTTTTCGATCTTCCTGGCGTAGCACACGCCTTCCAGCGACTGCGGCCGGTCCGTGATCGAGCCACGCTCCAGCGCGGCCAATGTGCGCGCCATCAGATCGGCGCCGAGCCGCGCCAGTTCGTCTTGCAATTCGCCATAGGTCTTGCGGCCGATCGCCGTGCGTTCCGCCATAAGCACCGGGCCGGTGTCGAGGCCTTCTTCCATGCGCATGCTCATCACGCCGGTTTGCGCATCGCCGGCCATGATGGCGCGCTGGATCGGCGCCGCGCCACGCCAGCGCGGCAGCAGCGAGCCGTGCAGGTTGAAGCAGCCCAGGCGCGGCGCATCCAGGACGGCTTTCGGCAACAACAATCCGTAGGCGACGACAATGGCCGCATCGACCTGGAGCGCGGCGAACAGCTCGTGCTGCGCCGGGTCTTTCAACGACACCGGCGTTCGCACGGCGATCTTGTGGCTCAGCGCCAGCGCGTGCACCGGCGAGGTTTCCATCGCGAGTCCACGGCCTTTCGGCCGCGGCGGCTGCGAATAGACGCACGCGATCTCGTGCCCCTGCCCGATCAGTTCGACCAGAGTGGGCACCGCGAACTGCGGCGTTCCCATGAATGCAAGCCGCAAACTCATTTCAAATGCTCGGATTGCCGACGTGCCCTAGCGACAGCGTAGGACCAAGAGCGGCGAAGCATGAGGCGAAGGGTCATGTCTGAAGGCCTGTCATCCCGGCCAAGTGATGGAACATCGCGCAGAGCCGGGACCCATCGTGCAGCATCCGGTGGGTCCCGGACAGCCGGGTTCTTCGCTGCCGCTCAGAATCGGCTTCCGGGATGACAGCGGTGATGACGTAGTCACCCGGTCTCTTTCAGACGCTTGGCCTTTTGCAGTTTGCGCAGCGCGATCGAGCGCTTGAGCTTGGAGAGGTGGTCGATGAACAGCACGCCCTCCAGGTGATCCATCTCGTGCTGCAGGCAGGTGGCGAGCAAGCCGTCGGCCTCCAGCAGCTGCTTGTGGCCCTCGCGATCGAGGAACTCCGCCTTGATGTTGGCCGAGCGCTCCACCTCTTCCCAGATTTCCGGCACCGAGAGGCAGCCTTCCTCGAATCTCGCCACCTCCTCCGACCGCCAGGTGATGAGCGGATTGATGAAGGCGCGCGGATTCTGCTTGCCGTCCTTCTGGTCCAGATCCATCACGATGATGCGCTGCGCCACGCCGACCTGCACGGCGGCAAGGCCGATACCGTCGGCCTCGTACATGCTCTCGACCATGTCGTCGATCAGGCGGCGCGTCGCCGCGTCGACGGAATCGACGGACTTCGACACCGCTTTGAGGCGCGGATCGGGCGCGGTAAGGATGGGGCGAATGGCCATGTCCGGGAGATAGTCTTGGAGGCCTTTGGGGTCAAGGGAACGCAGGCGCAGGCATGGAACTAGCCCTTTTCATACTGGCGGTTGGCGTCGTCGCGGCGGCGGTGATCATCGCCATGGCGTTGCGCGGACGATCGGGCGAACCGGCCGACCCCCGGCTGGATGACGTCATTCGCGGTCAGGGAAACATCGCCGGACAATTCCAACAAACAGTCGAGGCGCAGGCGCGGCTCCAAACCATGCTGGCCGAAAGAATCGAGGCTTTCGACAAACGCCTGGGCGACTCGCTGACCGACAGCGCGACCAAGACGGCGGCGACAATCTCCGGAATCGGCGAGCGCCTCACAGTAATCGACGAAGCCCAGAAGAATATTTCGGCTCTTTCGGGCCATGTCGTAAATCTTCAACAGATTCTCTCCAACAAGCAGTCACGCGGCGCTTACGGTCAGGCGCAAATGGAGGAAATCGTGCGCGATGGCCTGCCGTCCAACCTGTACGAGTTCCAAGGCAGGCTTTCGAACAATAATCGCCCCGACTGCAAGATCATCCTTCCCGGCGCCAAGGCCTGCATCGTCATCGATTCCAAATTTCCCTTGGAGTGCTTCACGCTGCTCAAGAACGCAACAACGGACGAGGAGAAAAAAAACGCGCTTGCCCGGGTACGTTCGGACGTCGCCAAGCACGTTTCGGACATTGCCGAAAAGTATCTGATCCCCGGAGAAGTACAATCGCCGGCCATCATGTTCGTGCCTTCGGAGTCAATCTATGCGGATCTGCATGACGGATTTTCCGACGTAATTCAGAAAGCACATCGATCACAGGTCATCGTGGTTTCTCCGAACATATTGATGCTTGCGATCAACACAGTGCAGACCGTGATGAAAGACGCACGCATGCGTGAACAAGCCGACCTGATCCAGAACGAAGTCGGAGCCCTTCTCAAGGATGTGAGACTTCTCTCCGACGCAACCGAGAAGCTGCAAAGACACATGAACCAGGCAGAAGGCGACATGAAGGACATCATCACGCGATCGGGCCGCATCAGTTCACGTGCCGAAAAGATAGAAAATGTCGAACTGGCGACTCCTGAAATCGCCCAACGGCAACTGCCGCCGGGGACGTAGACGCGATTCAAGTTCCTTTTTTTGAGCGTCATGGCCCGCCCCCACACTGTCGTTAGGGGCAGAGCGGGCCACCCAGGTAACGAGAGACTCGCAATTCGCAAGCAAAGTCTCGGACCAATCTTTCGAAAAATTGCATGTCCCCAACTGGGTGGCCCGCTCTGCCCCTAACGACAGTGTGGGGGCGGGCCATGACAAATCGAATGGCAACTTAGCGTCCGCGCTTCGCTCGCACCTGTTGGGATATAGCGCAATTGGTGATTTGACCGTGACGGTTCAAGAGGCGCCTGAATTCTTACAAAATAAATCTCGAAAAAAATTCTCCCGCGCGAAGTTATCCAACAGCGCGACGCACTGCCGGGCCGCCGCGGCTGGAAAAATCCGCTCGCGGTGTTGGATAAGTTTCGACGCTACATCGACCGCCGCGCCTTGAACGCAGCGGAGAGCGTGCCTTCGTCGAGATAGTCGAGCTCGCCGCCGACCGGCACGCCATGGGCAAGACGTGTCACCTTCACGCCCGATGCGCTTAAAGTGTCGATCAGATAATGCGCCGTGGTCTGGCCTTCGACAGTGGCGTTCATGGCGAGGATGACTTCGACCACGCCATGCTTCACGCGTTCCAGCAGCGACATTACGTTGAGCCGCTCGGGAGTCACGCCGTCCAGCGCCGAGAGCGCGCCGCCCAGCACATGATACTTGCCGCGGAACACGCTCGCGCGTTCCAGGGCCCAAAGATCGGCGACGTCCTCCACCACGCACAGAAGATGCTTGTCGCGCCGTTCGTCGCGGCACAGCGAACAGGGCGAGACCGTGTCGAGATTGCCGCAAACCTCGCAGGTCTTGATCGCAGCCGCCGCATCGCGCATGGCGGCGGAAAGCGGCTCGAGCAGCAAGTCGCGCTTTTTCAGCAGCGCCAGTGCCGCGCGCCGCGCCGAACGCGGGCCGAGACCCGGCAGCTTGGCGAGCAGCTGGATCAGGCGCTCGATCTCGGGACCGGCGGAGAGCGAAGCCATCAGGACTCGTCATCCGGCAACGGCGCCGCAACCACGTC
>JANYBR010000504.1 GCA_025360685.1 Pseudomonadota bacterium | reverse complement strand
GTACCGGCCCGACGGTCGCCGACGACACTACCAGCGACGATACATTTACGCCGAACGAAATCGTCCAGGCAGGCGCCGACTTCTTCGGCATCTCGACTGAAGTCATGGCCAAAGCTGTTGAGCATGTCTTTCAGGACCTTGGCCAGCCCGACGCGTACATCAAGGGCGACGAAGGCTCGGGTGCGTTTATCATCGGCCTGCGATACGGCTCGGGCTGGCTCATTCGCAAGGGGGCCGAGCCGCAGAAGGTCTATTGGAAGGGTCCGTCGATCGGCTTCGACTTCGGCGGCAACGGCTCGAAGGTCTTCACCCTGGTCTACAATCTCAAGGACGAACACCAGCTCTATCAGCGTTATCCCGGCGTCGAAGGAAGCTTCTATTTCATCGCGGGTCTGGGTGTGAACTATCTACGTTCCGACGGCGTCACACTTGCACCAATGCGCACGGGACTGGGCTGGCGTGCAGGCGTGAATGCACACTATCAGGTCTATACCGACAGCCGCGACTGGTTCCCGCTCTGAGACTAGACGCTGGCTTCAGCCGGGTTCGCATCGATGCTGCCCGCTGGAGCCGGCAGATAGATTAAAAGCGCGGCCGCAACATAGACTGACGAGAATGTTCCGACGACGATGCCGAACAGGATCGCGGCGGAGAAGTCGAACAGCGACGGCCCGCCGAATATCAGCAACGGTACCAGCGAAACAGCCGTCGCGACGCTCGTCAGGATCGTTCGCGTCAGCATCTGGTTGGTGGAAAGATTGATCAGTTCGGTCAGCGGCATGCGCTTGAACTTGCGCCGGTTCTCCCGAATCCGGTCGAACACCACGACCGTGTCGTTGATCGAATAACCAGCCAGGGTGAGCAGCGCCGCAATGCTGGTGAGAGTAAAATCCAGATGCAGGATCGAGTAAAGGCCGGCTGTCACCAGCACGTCATGGCCGGTGGCCACCGCCGCGCTGATCCCGTATTGCCACTCGAAACGAACCGCAACCCAGCCGCCGATCGCCAGCACCGCGAGCAAAGTTGCCAGCACGCCGGCGCGGAACAATTCTCCGCTGACCTTTGGTCCGACAACTTCGGCGGCGCGGAACGTGTAACCGGCACCGAGCTTGCCCTTGATCGCATCGGCCACAACTTGGTCCGCCTGGGAGGCGTCAGGCTGAACACGGATGAGGACACAGGAATCGGCGGGTATGTCGCATTGTCCACCGCCGAAATACTGGATCTGAGACTCCTTGAAGCCGAGGCTGTCGATTTCCGCCCGCATCTTTCCGATGTCGATGGTTTGCGCCGCTTTGACCTGCATCAGCACACCGCCGGTGAAATCGATGCCCAGGTTGAAGCCATGCACTGCGATCGAAATGATCGAGGCCAGAAGCAAGAGGCCATCGAGCGCAAAGGCGAAATAGCGGGCGCCGACGAAGTCGATCTTGGTGGCTTCGGGTAAAAAACGAAGAATGGGCATGGGCAGGTCCAAAAAAGGCTCGGCAGACATATCCGTTGCAGGCCGGACGGACAAGATAATGCCGCCATTTGCATAATTCGCTGTTTTGGCGACACTTTCGCCGAAGTCCTGGGGCTCCCGCATGCCTGCCACGGTTCATGGCTCGCCCGAAACGACCAAGACGCCGCCCGTCGGGATCGGCTTGCAGGGGGCTGCGCACGCAGCCGTCGTGGCGGCCGTGCTTGTGGCGCTGGTGTATTTCGGCCGCCCGCTGCTCGTGCCGCTGGCGCTCTCGGTCCTGATGGCGTTTGCCCTGGCGCCCGTTGCAGAGTTCCTGCGCCGGTTGCGGCTAGGCCGCATAGGCGCAGTGATTTTGACGGTCACGCTGGCGGTTCTGCTCATCAGCGCCATCGCCACCTTCATCGGCACGCAGCTGGCATGGCTGGCCCAGAGCCTGCCGCAGTACCAGCACAACATCACGACCAAGATTCATTCCGTGGAAGGTTCGGCCGCGAACAACGGGATGGTTCAAGGCGCGCTCAAGATGTTCAACAATCTGAGCGTCGAGCTCGCCAATGTGCCGTCGTCCGGCCCGAACAAGGAGCTTGAGGCCAAGACGACATCGCAGCAGTCCAATCCTGCGGTGCCCGTCATCATTCGCACGCCGGCGCCAAGCCCGCTCGCTGTCATCCAGAATGTCGCCGGCCCGTTACTCGAGCCGCTCGCGAATCTGACCATCATCATCATTTTCGTGATCTTCATTCTGCTGCAGAAGGAGGATCTGCGCGACCGCTTCATCATGCTCGCGGGCGGACGCGATTTGCAGCGCACGACCACGGCACTCGACGACGGGGCGCAGCGATTGAGCCGCTACTTGCTTCTGCAGACTGCGGTGAACACGATATTCGGTACTTTGGTCGGCCTGGGACTGTGGGCGGCCGGCGTTCCGAATCCCGCGCTCTGGGGCCTCATTTCGGCGATGTTTCGTTTCGTGCCGTATGTCGGCGTCCCGATCGCGGCGCTCTTTCCGCTCACCCTGGCTTTGGCCGTCGATCCGGGCTGGTCGATGATGCTCTGGACACTCGGAATCTTCACACTGCTGGAGACCATCACCGGACAGGCGGTCGAGCCATGGCTCTACGGCCGCAACATGGGTTTGTCCGCGATCGCCGTCGTGGTCGCGGCCGGCTTCTGGACATTCGTCTGGGGACCGGTGGGCCTGCTCCTGTCGACGCCACTGACCATGTGTCTGGTCGTGATCGGCCGGCATGTCGACCAGTTGCGATTCCTCGATGTCATGCTGGGTGACCGGCCGCCACTGGCTCCGGAGGAAAGCTTCTATCTGCGCATGCTGGCGGGCAATCCCGATGAAGCTGCCGAGCAAGCCGAAGCATTCCTGCACGAGCACTCCTTACCCACCTATTTCGATCAGGTCGCTGTGAAAGGACTGGCGCTGGCGCAGCTCGACGTCAATCGCGGGGCGTTGAACGAACCTGGACGCATGCGCATCGCCTCGACAGTCGAAGGCTTCATCGACAATCTGACCATGCACCGGGACGTGCAGGAGCGTGAAGCGAGCATGTCGCCTGAACCCGCACCGGCCAATTGGCAGAACCGGCCAGTCCTCTGCGTGGCAGGACGCGGCGTGCTGGATCACGCCGCAGCATCGCTCCTCGCACACTTGCTTGACCGGCAGGGCATCGGCACCAGGCTCGCCTTGGCCGAAGACGTCTCGCCGGCGAATTTGCAGGAGCTGGACTGCGACGGCGTGCAGGCGATCTGCGTTTCCTACCTCGAACCGGGCAATCCCAAGAACGCGCGCTATATGGCCAGGCGTTTGCGCAAGCGCATGCCCGACCTGCCGTTGATTGCGGGCTTTTGGAGCGTCATCCAGGACGACACCCACTATCTGGACAGTTTCGAAGCCACGGAGTGCGATTTTCTCGCAACCAGCCTGCAGCAGGCGGTCACGCAGGTGGCCGCTTTGATGAAGAGATCAGTTACGGACGGAAGATTCCAGAGCGCCGTTCGTCAAAACGAAGAGGAGCCGGTATCGGATTGATGTCAATCGCAACCAAGGACTTTCAGTGCACGCTTTATACCGTGCAGGATCATGTGCTGACGATCACCCTGAACCGGCCCGAGCGGCGCAACGCATTGAACCCGCGCGCCTATGCCGAGATCGAAGCGGCATTCCTCGTTGCGAACGCTGACGACGACGTTCGTGTCGTGATCGTAACCGGTGCCGATCCTTCGTTCTGCTCGGGCGAAGACGTCAAGGAAATGATGACGGGCGAGGCACGGACTGCTGCCCCAACTGCCGCGGCGACCGGGCGTCCGCCCACGCCGGCGGCGATGGCCGCTCTGGACTGCCAAAAGCCGGTGATCGCCGCGGTGAACGGAACGGCAGTCGGTTGGGGCATGGAGCTGGCGCTTTATGCCGACATCCGCCTGGCGTCGGAAAACGCAAAATTTGCGGAACTCTTCGTCAAACGCGGACTGGTTGCGGATGTCGGCGGTTTCTATCGCCTGCCGGCCCTCGTCGGTCCATCAAAGGCTGCCGAGCTTCTGCTGACCGGCGATCTGATCGACGCACGCGAAGCGCTTCGAATCGGACTTGTCTCGGAAGTCGTGGCGCACAACGAACTATTGCCGCGCGCCCGGACGCTCGCAGGAAAAATTGCAGCCAACCCGCCGCTCGCAGTGCGCGCCATCAAGCAGGGTCTGCGGCGCGTCGCGCCGGGCGATCCGCGCGAAATCGGGAGCTGGGCCATCGACACGATCTACCGCCTGTTTCAGACGGAAGATCACCGTGAGGGCGTAAAGAGTTT